>JBFMBK010000022.1:28438-31782 GCA_040755295.1 Bacillota bacterium
GCGAAGCCCCCGCCCCGCCGCCGGAGAAAGGAGAAAGCCGGGAAGAGCGGGGCGAGGAAAAGGATGAAAAGGATGAGCCGGCTTCGCCCCCGCCGGCCGCGGCGCAGGAAACCGTGTTCGCCGTAGGTGAACCTTTCCCGGTGAAAAGGCTCGACCACGGGCGCGACCGGTTGCTCCGCAAGGGCTCCGGCCGGCGCTCCCGCACCCGGACGGCGACCAGGGCGGGGCGCTACGTCCGGGCGACGCAGCAGCGCGGCCGTATTGACCTGGCCTTCGACGCGACGCTGCGGGCGGCGGCGCCCCACCAGCAGCGCCGGGCGAAGAACGGCCTGGCGATCGCTGTAGAAACCGGCGATATCCGCGAAAAGGTGCGGGAAAAGCGGATCGGGAACCTGCTGCTCTTTGTGGTGGACGCCAGCGGCTCGATGGGCGCCGAGCAGCGGATGACAGCGGCGAAGGGGGCGGTCTTGTCCCTGCTGCTCGATGCCTACCAGAAGCGGGACCGGGTGGGGATGATCGCCTTTAAGGGGGAAGATGCCGCGGTTTTACTCCCGCCGACGAACAGCGTGGAGCTGGCGCACCAGCGCCTGGCCGAGCTTCCCACCGGCGGGCGGACGCCGCTGGCCGCGGGGCTTTACAAGGCCTACGAGACGGCGCGCGCCCACCTTTTTAAGGACCCGAACCTCTCCCCGCTCCTCATCGTCATCTCCGACGGCCGGGGCAACGTGGGGCTGGCCGATGGGAAACCACTTGAAGAGGCGTGGCGGGTGGCGGCGCTCATCCGCGACGAAGAGCGGATCAAGAGCCTGGTGGTGGACGTGGAGCGGGAGGGGTTTTTGCGCTTCGGCCTGGCGCGGCGGTTAGCCGAGGCGCTCGATGCGGTCTATTACCGGATCGAGGACCTGAAGGCGGATGTGCTGGTGGAAGCGGTGCGGGCGATAACGGAGGTTAGAGGTTAGAGGTTGGAAGTTGGAAGTTAGGGCTTGGAAGTTTGGGTCTTGGAGAAATCGGCGGTGCCGACTGCGTTAGATGGTGACGGGTTAGCTATGTGATAACGGAAATTCGCGAGGAGGCAACTTATGCAAAAGCAGATTTACCCCTTCACCGCTCTGGTGGGGCAGGAAGAGATGAAGAAGGCGCTGATCTTGAACGCGGTTAACCCGCGGCTCGGCGGGGTGCTGATCCGGGGGGAGAAGGGGACGGCTAAATCAACGGCGGTGCGGGGCCTGGCCGAGCTCCTGCCCGAAATCAGGGTGGTTGCCGGCTGTCCCTTCGGCTGTGACCCGGACGACGTCACGGTGATGTGTGCCGGTTGCCGTTGCCGGCGGGAGGCGGGGGAGGAGCTGCCGGTGGCGACCCGGAAGATGCGGGTGGTCGACCTGCCGGTTTCGGCCACCGAGGACCGCGTGGTGGGAACGCTCGACATCGAGCACGCGCTCAAAAAAGGGGAGAAGCGGTTCGAGCCGGGGGTGCTCGCCGGGGCCAACCGGGGCATCCTCTACGTGGACGAGGTAAACCTTTTGGATGACCACGTGGTGGACGTTTTGCTCGACGCGGCGGCGATGGGGGTGAACACCGTGGAGCGTGAGGGCGTCTCCTTCAGCCACCCGGCGAGCTTCATCTTAGTGGGGACGATGAACCCGGAAGAAGGGGAGCTAAGACCCCAGCTTTTAGACCGCTTCGGCCTCTGCGTTAACATCACCGGCGTCACCGACCCGGCGCCGCGGGCGGAGATCGTGAAGCGGCGCCTTGCTTTCGAGGAGGATCCGGCGGGCTTTGCGGCGGCCTGGGCGCCGCAGCAGCAAGAACTCCGGGAGCAGATCGTGGCGGCGCAGGCGCTCATACCCCGGGTGACGGTTACCGACGAAATTTTGCTGCTCATCGCCCGCACGGCGATCGAAATGGGGGTGGACGGCCACCGCGCCGATTTGGTGATGATGAAAGCAGCCAAAACCAACGCGGCGCTCGCCGGGCGGACCGAAGTAACGGAAGAAGACGTCCGGGAGATGGCGCACCTGGCCCTGGCCCACCGGATGCGGCGGAAGCCCTTCCAGGAGGTTGCCGTGGACCGGGAGAGGCTGGCGGGTATCTTAGGGGTGCAGCCGCCCGGGCCCGGCGGACGGGGAGCAGCCCATAATCACCCGCATACGCATACGCACAGCCACCCGCATCAGCACCCGCACGGACATACGCACGGTCACGACGGGAGCCGCGGGGACCGGTGAGGTTTTGCCGCGGGGCGCGGTTTAAGCGGTTTAATTAAGGTAAAGACTCCAAGCAGGGATCGCGCTGTAAAAGGGAGGCGGTATAATGCTCAAAGTTGTTCAGGGGCGCGAGATCTGGGTTTTGCCGGAGGCTTCGCACGCCCACGAAGGGCATGAGGCGCGCTGCCGCGTCTTTTACGGGCACGCGGGCCGCCCGGACGGCATGGCGGACTTAGCGCGCCTTTTGGCCTGGGCGGCGGCGCCGGACGGCAGGCGCATTGAGTTGGCGGTGGGGCCGGGGGACAACACCTTTCACTTCGCCCGGTTTACGCCCGATCAGGACGGCTTCTGGTCGGTGACGGTAGAAAATGACGTGGGGCCGGTGGCCGTTACTAAAGACGGCTTTTACCACCGGGGGACGCGCCGGAATTATCCCGCTGCCCGGGAGGCGGGCTATTATTACCAGTACGCCAAGACCTACGTGCAGGTGGGACATTTCTGCGAAAGCTGCGGCGCGGTCCGGTCGCCGGGGGTTGCACGCCTGGGCCAGGAACTGGAACTGGTGCTGGCGCCGGGTGTTTTCCGGGTGGGCGACGAACCGGCCCTGGAGGTGCTTTACCAGGGCCGGCCGCTGGCCGGGGCGGAGGTGAAGGCCGCCTGGAGCCTCCGGGAAGAAGAGGGCTGGGCGCTTTGCGCGACCGCGGACGAAGCGGGACGAGTGTGGTTTAACTTAAGCCACCCCGGCCACTGGCTCTTTTATACCGGCCACGCCGATGAGGCGCTGGGAAAAGCCGGCGAGTATGATAAGCGGGTGACAAGCGCCACGCTGGGCCTTTTCGGGGTGCGGTAAAGGAGGTGTCGTTGGTTGCTCAAGATTGCCGGTTTCCGCGTGATCCACGGCCCCAGCACCGTGGGGCGGGTTTACCGGGAGGCGCTGGCGGAGTTAGCGCGCGCCATCCAGTACCACCTTTACGGCGGAAAGGTGATTGGAAGTATATGCGGGGAGGTTATGGTTTGATTGAAATCAACGGGTTAACCAAGGACTACGGCACCCTCCGCGCGGTGGACAACCTCAACCTTAAGATTGGAGATGGTGAGATCTTCGGTCTCCTCGGCCCCAACGGGGCAGGGAAGACGACC
>JBFMBK010000023.1 GCA_040755295.1 Bacillota bacterium
TGAACTCTGTGTCTCCGTGGTAGCCCAGCACTCAACTTGCTGATCTTAAGACGTCGTTCTAAGTTACATTGCATACAACGTTGCAAAGTAGTTTGAACGTACCGTTGAGTGCTGGGTGGTTCCGGCTTGTCCGGGTTAGGAAGGTGAAAACAGCGTTGTACCGGGTTGCCGTGGCGTTGAGCGGCGGAGTGGACAGCGCCGCCGCTGCCGTAATCATCCGGGAGCAGGGACACCGGGTGTTCGGCGTAACAATGCGGTTGACAGATGCTCCGGTCACCCCCGCCGCGGAAGTGGCGAGTGCTCTCGGAATAGAACACCATATCTTCGACCTGCGGGAGATGTTCCGTGACGTGGTGATCGACGCTTTCGTAGCCGAGTACCTCGCGGGCCGTACCCCGAACCCCTGCGTGGTCTGTAACCCCCGGATAAAATTCGGGGCCCTGCTGCAAAAGGCATTGGAACTGGGCGCAGAACGTTTTGCCACCGGTCACTACGCGCGTGTTTTTTACGACTCTGACAGCGGACGCTTCCTTCTCGCGCGGAGTCTCAACCCAAGAAAAGACCAGAGTTACGCGCTATATGCGCTTAAACAGGAGCAGCTCAGCCGCCTTCAGCTGCCGCTCGGGACGAAGACCAAGGAAGAAGCGCGGGAGATCGTGCGGCGGCGGGGGGTGGAAATAGCGGGCAAGGAGAGCCAGGAGATATGTTTCATCCCCGTCGGGGACTACCGCACATTTCTTCGGGATAAAGCGGGTGGCGGTATCAAGCCCGGTCGGATAATCGACCATAAGGGTAATGTGCTCGGACGCCATAACGGCCTGCCTTATTACACGGTAGGGCAGCGCAGGGGACTAGGCCTGGCGGCGGGGTATCCGCTTTTCGTAACGGCGCTGGACACAGCTCGGAACGAGTTGGTGGTCGGTCCGGTTGATATGCTTTACAGCGACGGTTGTATGGTGGGGGGGATGAATTTCATCCCTTTCGATCGTTTAGAGAAAACCATAACGGTATCCGTAAAGGTCCGCTACGCCGCAAAGGCCAAGCCGGCAGAGATCAGTCCGGCGGGGAATGACCGGGTGGCGGTAAGGTTTAAAACGCCGGAGCGCGCCGTAGCGCCGGGGCAGGCGGCGGTTTTCTACGACGGGGATGTCGTGGTCGGCGGGGGGACGATTCTTTATAAGGATGAAGGATGAGGTATGAAGGATGAAGGCAGGAGACAGAAGGTAGAAGGTAGAAGGTAGAAGGTGATCAAGTCCTCAGTCCTATGTCCTTAGTCCTAAGTCCGGGGACGGAAACGGGGAATTGCGGGTAGCAGGCATTACGCAGCTATTGTGCCGTATAGTGTTTCGTTTACGGGACGTGGCGAAAGGCGAGTGGAGCGCGAAAGCGCGCCTGGGGCAGCGCGGAGCGTACACAGAGTTCAGATGTCGAAGGCCGAAATCAGAGGTCAGACTCAACAGGAGAATTCGCAACAGCCAATTCTCTCAAGAAATCCGACTTCCCACCTCCTGCATCCGACATCTGAAATGCGCAGCATATCGCCCGACGACGGGATGCCTGAATAGGTAATATAAGGAGGCCGGTCAATGCTCCAGGAGGTTCGGGTCGGGCTTCTCTCCGCTATTGGGGACGCGCGGGGGGAAGAGGTGCTTTACGAAATTCGCAACGCCCTTAAAATCGACAGCGTGGAAGCCGTGCGGACGGCTAAGGTCTATCGGTTTGAAGGAATCGCAGAAAAGTACGCCCGTGTTTTATCCGAAAAGCTTCTGTGTGAAGACGTTTTTCAGGAATGCCGGGTGAATGAACCGATTATCACCGACGCGGACCGGGTCATAGAGGTGGCCTACCGGCCCGGTGTGATGAACCCGGAGGCCGGTTCGCTGCTGAAAGCGGCCGCCGATCTGGGTATTAAAGGCCTCTTAGCCGCGGATTCGAGCATGGAATACGGGTTTTACGGGAAGATCGACGACGGTGAACTGGAGACGATAACCCGCCGTTTGCTAGTCAACGAAACCGTACAGCAGGTGATCAGGGAGCGGCCGGGAACGCTGCTTCTCGGGGGCGAGGCGGGGCTTACCGCGATTATCCCGGTTCGGAGCATGTCCGACGAGGAACTTATGGAACTGTCGCAGGACCGCCTGTTCCTGAACCTCGAAGAGATGCGTCTCATCAGAGATTACTTCCGCGGGACCGGACGAGATCCGACCGACGCGGAGGTGGAAATCCTCGCCCAGACATGGTCCGAGCACTGTGTCCACAAGACATTCAAGGCGCGGCTGATCGTGGACGGCATGGAGAAAAAACCCTTCCTTACCCGGTTAAGGGAAGCGACGGCGAAGGTGGGGCGGGCGGACCTAGTACTTTCGGCTTTTGTGGATAATTCGGGAGTAATGGACTTTTACGAGGGCTGGGCTCTTTGCGGAAAGGTGGAGACGCACAACGCACCCTCGGCGATTGAGCCCTACGGCGGCGCTGCAACCGGTTCGGGCGGCGTTTTCCGCGACGTGATGGGGACGGGCAGGGGGGCTAAGGTAATCGCTTCTACCGATATGTTTTGTTTCGCCCCGCCCGACAGCGACCCCGAAACCATCCCGCCCGGGTGCCTGCACCCGCATTACCTTTTGCGGCGGGTGGTGGCCGGGGTGAGGGATTACGGGAACCGGATGGGTATACCCACGAATAACGGTTCGGTACATTTTCACCGTGACTTCCGCGCAAAGCCTTCGGTGATCGTGGGGGCTTACGGACTTATACCGGCGGCGCTGGCGGCAAAGAGCCACCCGGAACCGGGTGACGCGGTGGTGGCCGTGGGCGGACGAACGGGGCGCGACGGTATACACGGCGCAACCTTTTCGAGCGCGGCGATGACCGACCGCACGGTTACGGTAAACTCCCAGGCAGTACAGATAGGCCACGCGATAGAAGAGAAAAGGATGGCCGACGCGCTGCTGGCGGCGCGGGACGAGGGGTTGATCCGGGCGATCACCGATTGCGGCGCCGGCGGGTTCGCGTCGGCGGCGGGTGAAATGGGCGCCGGGACGGGGGTGCTGATTCATCTGGACCGCGCACCACTGAAGTACAGCGGGTTGGCGCCGTGGGAAATACTTGTTTCGGAAAGCCAGGAAAGAATGGTGGCGGCGGTAGCGCCGCATGATATTGAGCGCTTTCTACAGATCTGCCGGGATTATAACGTCGAGGCCGTCGTACTGGGCGATTTCACGGATTCCGGGCGTTTTCAGGCTTTCTACGGCGGGAAAAATGTGCTCGACCTCGAAATGGAATTCCTGCACAACGGACTTCCCCAGAGGGTTCTTTACTGCGGGCGCGCGGGGCGGGCGCCGGATGAACCGGAACCGCCCGTGCCGGCGGATTGGGAGGCTGTCGCCTGCAAGGTTTTGTCCCATCTCAACGTATGTTCGAAGGAACCGATAGTGCGGGTTTACGACCACGGCGTCCAGGGGACGAACGCCCTGCCGCCGTACGGCGGTGTGAACGGTGACGGGCCGAACGATGCGGTGCTGTTGACTCCGCTCCTGGGTAAGCCCTATGTCGCGGTGGTGGCGCACGGGCTGAATCCGGTGCTGAACCGTATAGACGCTTACTGGGGAAGCATCTGGGCGGCTGTCGAGGCGGTGGCCAACGCCGTGTCGGTAGGCGCGGACCCCGGCGAATTGGTTTTAATGGATAATTTTATTTGGCCGGTGCCCGAAGGAGAGTACCTGGCGCGTCTCGACCAGGCGGTGGACGCCTGCGTGGACTTCAGTACGGCGCTGGGGATGGCGTTTATTTCAGGCAAGGACAGTCTTTCAAGCACTTACAGGGGGAAAGACGCGGTAATCCACATCCCGCCGGTGTTGTGCGTTTCCGTCTTCGGGCGGCTGCCGGATGTGGCCGGGACCGTTTCCGCCGACTTTAAAGGAGAGGGGAACACCCTGGTCCTGGTTGGGGACCGGCGTGAGGAAGAGATGGGCGGCTCGGTCTATTACGAAGTAAACGGGCGACTGGGAAGGGAAATCCCGCGCGTGAACCTTGAGAAACTGCCTCCGGTCATCCGCGCGGTACACCGCGCAATCGCCGGCGGTGCGGTACTTGCCTGCCATGACGTGAGCGAGGGCGGGGTCTTTACGACAATAGCGGAAATGGCTTTCGGCGGCGGAACCGGGGCGGTGATAAACATCCCCGGAGACGTCCGTCCGGATTATTTCCTTTATAATGAGACGCCGGGTTGTTTTGTGGTCGAGCTTGCGCCGGGTGTCAAACCCTCAGGCTTGTTTGCGGGTGTTTCATACAGCGTGATCGGGAAGACCCGGGGCGAACCGGTAATTGAGGTCTTTCATCGTAAAGCGCTTTTTGGTATAGCGCTGGACAAGCTCCGTGATGCCTATACCAGCACGCTGAAGGGGGTGTTCGGAGGATGAGACCGCCGGTAATCGTATTGCGGACGGACGGCACGAACTGTGACGCCGAAACGGCTTACGCCTTCGAACTGGCGGGCGGCGCGCCGCAGTTGGTTCACATTAACCAGCTCCGGTCGGGAAAGGAACGGCTGAACGGGTATAGGATCCTGGTCATCCCCGGCGGTTTCTCTTACGGCGACGACGTTCACTCCGGGAAGATCCTTGCGGTTGAACTCACCTCCTTCCTGCGGGATGAGATAAGCCGCTTTGCCGCCGCCGGCGGTCTGGTCCTGGGCATCTGCAACGGCTTTCAGGTGCTGGTCCGCACCGGGCTCCTGCCGTTCGGCAGAATCGGTTCCATTGACGCGGCGTTGATGGTAAACAACAGCGCGCGTTTCGAGTGCCGCTGGATCCGGCTCCGGGTGGAGGAGAGCCGTTGCCTCTTCACGCGGGGCGCCGCGGGACGGGTGGTGGAGTTCCAGGCGGCCCACGGAGAGGGCAGGTTTTACACCGATGCGGCGACGCGGGACGAGGTGGAGAAACGGGGTCTGGTGGCTTTCCGGTATGTGGACGCTGACGGCAGTCCTACGCAGAGTTATCCCGAGAACCCGAACGGTTCTCTTAACGCCGTCGCCGGGATCACCGATCCGAGCGGTCGGGTCATGGGATTGATGCCGCACCCGGAACGGAACTGTCTGCCAACTCACCACCCGAACTGGCGAAGAAGGCCTGGAATACCGCCTGATGGGCTTTTCGTATTCGAAAACGCCGTGGCTGCGGCGATGAAGGGATGAAGCCCGGCGATGAAAGAATACAGAAGATAGAATATAAAAGGCGGAATGAGGAATGGGGAAGTAAATCAACCGCCAAGACGCCAAGGGAACCAAAATTAGGAATACGCAAATCTAAAAAAGGACTATAACGTTTTATGCCTGAGCGCAGCGACGGCTACCCGTAAGCTTAAAACTTAGAAGCTGTATTGTAACATAAACAGAGCGCGGGGAAGTAATGCAGTGCAAGGAAGGCCGGCGGAGACGAACCGGGCAAATGGGAGGCGAGAAGTGTTAAGCGTTTTCATTATCTTAATCCGTGATGTTCTTGGCGTCTTGGCGGTTAAGTTTATTTTCGGAAGAGGTGAGTCTAATGCGTGTGGCGGTACTGGGCGGCGGAAGCTGGGGAACGGCGCTGACCCGTCTCCTTGCGTTGAAGGACCACAAAGTCCGGCTTTGGATGCGGCGTTCCGAACAGGTGGCGGGGCTGGGCGCGCTGCGTGAAAACACCCGGTACCTGCCCGGGGTGCGGATTCCCGAATCGGTTGCGGTCACCGCTTCATTGGCAGAGGTGCTGCGGGATGCTGAAATGGTGGTGTTTGCCGTACCTTCACACTCCTTCCGGGAGGCGCTGCGCCGGAGCCTGCCGCTGATACCCGAAGAGGCCCTTATCGTAAACGTGGCCAAGGGATTGGAGGAGGGAAGCTTTCTTAGGCTTTCGGAGGTATTTGCCGCGGAGGCGGGCCGGGCCGGACTCGATCGTTACGCGGCGCTGTCCGGGCCCAGTCACGCCGAGGAAGTCGGACGGGATGAGCCTACGGCGGTTGTTTCAGCTTCCTACAGTCAGCCTACCGCGGAACGGGTACAGGACGCCTTCATGGGCGCTACGTTCCGCGTTTACACCAATCCGGACGTGGTGGGTGTGGAGCTGGGCGGGGCGTTGAAAAACATCATCGCGCTGGGTACCGGCATTTGTGAAGGGCTGGGCTTCGGCGACAACGCCAAGGCCGCGTTGATGACCCGGGGGCTTTCGGAAATAACCAGAATCGGGGTGCGCCTTGGCGCCGACCCGCTTACGTTTGCGGGGCTTACCGGTGTGGGCGACCTTATAGTCACCTGTACCAGCATGCACAGCCGCAACCGGCGGGCGGGAATTGAGATCGGGCGTGGAAAGAACCTTCAGGAAGCCCTTGAAGCGGTTAAAATGGTGGTTGAAGGAGTAAAAACCACCCGGGTGGCGCATATCCTCGGCGAGCAACTAAAGGTGCGTATGCCGGTAACCGACGAGATCAACCGCGTTTTGTATGAAGGGCTGCCTGCTCTGGAAGCCGCAAAGAACCTTCTGGGCAGGGCGCGAACCCACGAGATTGAAGAAGTCTGCCGGATTAAAGTTTCCTGGGAGAAGCGGTAGAAAGAAGTGGCTATGCCTGACGGAAGGCAAACGGAAGAAATCTTTTTTACCGCAAAATTATTTGAACCATTATTAAAGACCGTCATGACGCCAGCGAAAGAACAATTAGAAACTCGTTTTTCTTTTTGCGTTCTTGGCGACTTGGCGGTTAATTATTTTCCTAATTCCAAACATTGAATCATAATTCGTAATTCGTAATTTCGGTTTTCAGTTCCTGATCCAGGCTCAGGACTTTCGACTTAGGACTTGGCTTATAACCGGCAGCCGGGGTGAGAAAGGATGTCTTTTGAGTTCGGTATCGCTCACTGGGATAGAACGGCTCATGTGGTAACCGTCATCTCGCTTTTAATCGCCGTCGGGATAACCTTACTTTTGGGTCCTCTCATTTATTTATTGAAAGAAGGTAAATTGTTTCCGGTCCTTGCCCTTCCGTTGATATGGGGTCCGATAATACTCGCCTACCTTTTGGCGCCGCGCAGGTACAGCGTTGCCCCTGAAGGGATCACCGTCCGGCGGGTCATAGACCGGGGGTTTCTAATACCCATTTCGGAAATCAAGTCGGTACAGACAGTTGAAAACATCACTCCGCCGAGGATGAAGTTTTGGGCTTCGGCCGGTCTGTTCGGGTGGTTCGGTCATTATGTTTTAGAAAACGGCGACGTGTCCGGAGTTCACGCCACCCGCTGGGACTCTATGGTAAAGGTGGAGACGCACCGCGGGATTCACCTGCTTTCACCAGTTGCTCCGGAAAGCTTCTGCCGGGTAGCGGAATTGTTTATCGGACATCGACGTGTGGTTCAGAAACAAATTGTATTCCCGCCCTGCGAACTTACAGGCCCCAAGCCTGAAATGTAGTTTCTCTGTTTAAGGCAACCAAAACGGCAGTCCCTCCTATTTCCTTCGAAACATTTTGCTCCTGCATTTTCTTTCATCTCCCAGCATAAGTTTTCTTTGATTAAGGGTTTCTTGGAACGATATTTTCGTTGCGAGACCGGTCCAGTAACGTTAAAATTATGGATTTATTAAAGGTAATCCGCGGGAGTTAACCCGATGAGGGCGGGGCGGGCCTGCGCCTGCGGATCGATACAGCAGTCGTAGCCGCATGGCTGGGGTGATTGATAAATGTAAATTGTATCTCGGTACACGGATTGAAAGATGTTCGGAAAAGTTTTCGTTAAAATGCATAAACCTGAAAGGTAAGAATATACATTGTTCTAGCCGGCTGGAAAATATTGATAAATGATTTTTAAAGACTTAATTATAATAGGGAGGGAGTTTGATGGAGAACCTCTTTCGTGATATCAGCGAGCGCACCGGGGGTGACATTTACATCGGGGTTGTCGGGGGGGTGCGCACGGGTAAGTCCACCTTTATCAAGCGGTTTATGGAACTATTGGTGATCCCCAATATCGAAAACGTTTATGACCGGGAGCGGGCCCGCGACGAACTGCCACAGAGCGGGACCGGCAGGACAGTTATGACGACCGAGCCGAAATTCGTGCCTAATGAGGCTGTTGAACTAGCCCTCGAATCCGGGGTCAAGCTCCGGGTAAGGTTGGTGGACTGCGTCGGGTACAAGGTGGAAGGGGCGCTGGGATACGAAGAGGAAGACGTCCCGCGCATGGTGACGACGCCGTGGTTCGACGAACCGATTCCTTTCGACGAGGCGGCGGAGGTCGGGACGAGGAAGGTTATTCAGGACCACTCCACCATCGGGGTGGTGGTCACAACGGACGGAACCATTACGGACATCCCGCGCGAGTGCTACGTCAACGCCGAAGAGCGTGTGATCCAGGAATTGAAGGATTTGAACAAGCCGTTTATAGTGATCATGAACAGCACGCAGCCGCATTTGCCGGACACCCTGGAACTTGTCGCGGAGCTTGCCGAGAAATACGACGTACCGGTGCTTCCGATCGATGCCGCGGAAATGAGCGAAAACGATATTTTAAGCCTGCTTGAGGAAGTGCTCTACGAGTTTCCGGTAAGCGAGGTCAATATCACGCTTCCGCTCTGGGTTGACGAACTGGGTTCCGGGCACTGGCTGCACCAGAACTTTGAAAATGCGGTCCGGGACGCTATCCAGCAGGTGCGGCGGGTCCGTGACATTCAGGGGATAACGTCGTCGCTTGCGCAGCAGGACTTCGTCGGCAGCGTGGAGATTAAGGAGACGAATCTGGGCGCCGGGACCGCTTCTCTAAGCGTAACGGCTGCGGAAGGGCTTTTCTACCAGGTGCTTTCCGAGGTAACAGGGTTTACTGTCGAAAACGACCGGAACGTCCTTACCCTGATGAGGGATTTCAGCGTTGCGAAGCGGGAATATGACAAGTATGCAGCCGCCATTCAGGAGGTAAGAGATAACGGGTACGGGGTGGTTACGCCGCGGATTGAGGAGATGAACCTTGAAGAGCCGGAACTCATTCGTCAGGGAAACCGGTTCGGTGTTCGGTTGAAGGCCAGCGCGCCCTCCCTGCATATCATCCGGGCCGACATCACCACGGAGATCACGCCCATCATCGGGACCGAGAAACAGTGTGAAGAACTGGTGCGGTTCATACTGAACGAGTTTGAAGAAAACCCCAAGAAGATTTGGGATTCGGAGATTTTCGGTAAATCGCTTCACGACCTGGTGCGGGAAGGTATCCAAAACAAGCTCCACCGGATGCCGGAAAACGCGCAGGTGAAACTGCAGGAAACGTTAAAGCGAATCGTGAACGACGGCTCGGGCGGTCTTATATGTATCATTATCTAACCGGTTAAGGTCAGGATGGGATTGAATACAGAATATAGAATGTAAAAGGGGCCGGAAACCAGGGGCGGAAAGCATTGAATGTTTTACTTAAGTACGGTGGGATTCGAACGGCTGGTGCGGAATATGAGAGGTATTTCATCGAAATAAGAAAGTCCTTCCTAATTGGAAGGACTTCTTATTAAGAGCCCGTATTGACCTGCGCTCCGGCTATCCTGCATCCTTGGCGGGCTACGTACAGCCTTTCGGCTATACGTAACCCTTGCAGAACCCAGGATAACCTTTGCCCGACTAATGTACGTACCTTCGGAGCCGCCGGCAACCTCTCGGCTACCGGCAACCCCTACTTTGGGGCACGTACATCAGTCTTGGCTCGACCGATAGACATCCTCTTTGACCCGGAAGCAATCCTTAGGACTGCTTCCGAGCACTTTAGAGAAAGTCTACCGATCTGCCCTCCGGCTAATACAGAGCCTTTGTGACCCTGTATTAACCTTTGGTCGACTGCTACTGCGCCATTTTGTGACACAGCAGCAATCTTTGCTCGGCCAATACGAACCCTATTGAGTTTAGTATGGATTGAACCCGCGAAAATATTCTGTGTGCCTAATAGAATTTTGCGGTAATATTATTTAAAGAAATGCTAAAGAATCCGATTCACAAATATCGGGTTGCCTGTTCCGGACGGTTGCTTTTGATCTACACGCTGTCGTTAGAGGTGATGTTTTCTTTAATACGGGCGTGTGTCTGCGGGAGCTGAATAAAGATGGACCGGAAAGTTCGCATAGCGCTGTTATCCGTGGGTTCCAATACCATTCTTACCACCGGTAAGCTGGCCACCGGCCTGGCTATGAATTCCGTAAGCGTTCTCTCTGAGGCCTTTCATTCGGGCACCGACCTGCTGGCCTCGCTGATAGCCTTTGTTTCTCTCCGCCAGGCTGCCAAGCCCGCCGATGACCGGCACCAGTTCGGCCATGGAAAATTTGAGAACATCGCCGGCATCACCGAGGCTTTACTTATTGTTTTTGCCGCCGGGTACATCCTTCTTCACGCCGTTCTTAAACTTACACACCCTTCACCGGTTGAATCCTTAAACATCGGGGCTGCGGTAATGGGAATTTCGGCGGTGGTGAACGCTGTTGTCTCCCACTATCTTTTAAAGACGGCCCGAGAAACGGATTCCCCGGCTCTTGCCGCCGACGGCTGGCACCTGCGCACCGATGTTTACACCTCGCTGGGCGTATTCGTCGGCATCGGGGCCATGAAGCTTACCGGTTTAACGTTTATCGATCCCATCGCCGGGATAGTAGTGGCGCTTCTTATATTAAAAGCGGCTTATGAACTGATCCGGGATTCCATGTCCAGCATTCTCGACGTCAGCCTGCCGGTTGAAGAAGAAAGGGAGATAAAAGCCGCACTTGCCAAATTTAAAAGCCAATACGTTGAGTACCACGCCCTCCGGACCCGCCGCGCAGGGGCGGAGCGGCACGTGGATTTTCACCTGGTTCTGCCCTCTGAAACTACAGTGGCAACCGGGGATACGCTGGTGAAGCGTATCCAGGAAGAGATTCAAACGCGTTTTCCGAGGACTTCCGTTATTATTTACACGGAACCGTGCAGTGTGAACTGTGAAATCTGCAAGATGTACTGCAAACTTACCCTCACCAAAACCCCATCTAAAGAAGAATCATCTAAAAAATAACCCCTTTTTTAAAAAAGTTCGTTGTTTAAGTTATTAACGAAGGCGAAAATGCGCATAATATTGTCAGATTACTAACAAACAACAGAAAAGGGGGTTATAAGACAAATGGTTACCTTGGCGGCGCCGCTTTCGGAGTACTTCCTCTACGTCGACAACAGGCTGCCCGAAGAAGCATGGAGGGTTCTCCGTGCACTCGGTGACGGCGGGCGTATGAACAAAGAGGAACTGTCCCTTATGTCCCGGGTTAAACGAGCGGTTCTAGACCACGTTGTGATGCAGTTGTATGCTTTAGGTCTGGTTGACGTGACCGCGGAAGGGAAAAGCAAGATCTGCAGCCTGACCAGGTTGGGAGAAGAGTTTTTCCACATGCAGCGGGAGAACCGGTGAAGCGTACCGGTTAATCGGTAATCAGCCTTTCCGAAGTTGAGGGTCGCCCCGGCGGCCCTTTTTAATTGGGTTCGGTCCGGTTGTCGTGGTCCGGGCGCTGTGCTATCATTAGAAATAGTGCGGACACAGACCGTTCATTTCATAAACGTTGAAATAAAAACCACGTACTTTAACTACAGTGGAGGGTGAACCATGTCGGGGGAAACCTGGCGCGTGGCGCCTGAGGAACCATTCCTGCAGGCGCTTTTCAAGCGGGAACTGGGTATTACCGATATTACGGCCAGACTTCTTATCAACAGGGGTGTCTGGTCGCTGCGCGAAGCGGCGGAGTTCCTGGCGGGGGAGGTGGCGGCGCTCCCGTCTCCTCTGTCTTTAAAGGGTATCGACAAAGCGTTGGCACGGATTATGCGCGCGGTTGAAAAAAAAGAGCGCATACTTGTTTACGGCGATTACGACGCGGATGGGGTAACAGCCACCGCGCTTCTGTTTTTAACCCTGGAAAGGCTTGGAGCGCGTCCCTCATGCCACCTTCCGAGCAGGGAAGAAGGGTACGGGCTCAAGGACGCGATGCTCAGGCAAGCCCGTGAAGAGGGTGTCGAACTGATTATTACGGTGGACTGCGGGATAAACGCCTGCGAAGAGGCCGATTTATGCCGTGAAATCGGGATCGACCTTATCGTAACCGATCACCACCAGCCCGGGCCGGAACTGCCGAAGGCCGTGGCGGTGGTAAATCCGAAGCAGACGGACTGTCCGTATCCGTACAAGGATTTGGCCGGAGTGGGCGTGGCCTACAAACTGGCGACCGCGCTTTTGCAGGGAACCGGCACAGACGCGACGGATTTACTGGATCTTGTGGCTATCGGCACCGTTGCCGATGTGGTGTCGCTGACCGGAGAGAACCGGATTCTTGTCCGGACCGGGCTGGAGAGGATAAACAATGCGCCCAGGCCGGGCGTTGAGGCCCTTCTGCAATCATCCAACGGGGAAAGGACGGTTACGGGAAGGTCCGTCTCCATGTTTCTGGCGCCGCGAATAAACGCCGCGGGCAGGGTGGGCAACCCGCACGCGGCTCTCGAACTGCTGCTCAGCGGACGGGATGACGCGGCGGAAAAGGCGGCGCAGCTTACCTCCCTCAACCAGGAACGGCAGCGGCTTGAGGCTTTGATGCTGGCGGAGGCCCTGGCCATGCTGGACGGGCAGCCGGAAGAGTTGGAAAAGAAGGTTATCGTGCTCGCGGGGGAAGGGTGGCTGCCGGGGTTGACCGGTCTTGTGGCGAACCGTTTGATGGACCGTTACAAGCGGCCGGTGTTTGTCGTCGCCCTGAACGGCGAGAAAGGGCGCGGGTCGGGGCGGGGAACGCCCGGGTTCGATGTTTATAAGGCGCTGCAGCATGCTTCACCTTTCCTCGTGGAATACGGTGGTCATACCGGAGCGGGAGGGTTCAGCGTCGAACGCGCGGCCGTGTTAAGCGTTAAAGAAGCCTTGGAGGATTACGCGCTACGGAAGGAACCGCCGGAAACGACATCAGTGGAGTTCGATGCGGTAGCGCAGTTGGTGGAGCTTAATGCGAAACTGATTACGGAGCTTGACCTTCTTGAGCCTCACGGATGCGGCAACCCTCCACCCCGGTTGGTTTCTTACGGGCTCAGGGTTGAGGATTCCCGTCCGGTCGGCCAAAACGCCAACCACCTGAAGCTGCGGCTGCGCCAGGGAAACTGTAGGATAGACGCGATAGGTTTCGGTTTGGCGGGGGACGGACCGCCGCCGGGTGTCCTGGATGTCGCCTTCAGACCGATTATCAATGAAATGACCGGAAGGGTGGAACTCAAGATAGAGGGCTTCCGCGCGCCGTTCCGGGACCGGGATCCCGGTCCTGGGTGTTCGGAATACGGAAAACGCCTGTTAGAAAAGAACCTGTTATTCATCAGTCAACCAACGGACCTTTTCCTGCCTGAAGAGATAACCATAAAACAAAAGGATAAAATAAAACCTGACGTCATGCGGGAATCCCTTGTTGATTTGCGGGAACATCCCGACCGGTGGGCGTTGTTAAAAAGAATGGTTTTCGGAAAAAGTGCGGCGGTTGTGGTATCGACACCGGCGGTGGCGTTTGAGGTGGCTTCTCAGCTTAAGCTCTCTTTTCCAGAAAAGGCTTCCCGTATCGCGGTTTTTCACAGCGGGGTGCTTGAAGAGCGACGCACCCTGAGTGAACTGACGGCAGCGGGGGAGATCGATGTTCTGGTAACCACACCGGCGCTGGCGGGAAAGTTTGCGGAAGACAAAGACGTGGTTGTGTTCGATCTGATGCATACCTGGCCCCAGTGGGAGTGGCTGAGCGAATGCGGCGGCCGCAGCCTCATCCTGCTGTATCGGAAAGGTGACAGAGATGCCGCGCGGCAGCGCCTTTACTCGTTTGCGCCGCCCCGGCAGGTTTTGCTGGGATTTTATAAGTATTTGCAGCGTCAGGGCGGTTACAGGGGAACGATGCTGCTGCTGCCGGAGGCAGCGGGGCTTCTAAAGGGATTCGGCGTTCCCGGCGCAGGCCGTAAGGCGGTGGAAAATGTTCTGAGGGTACTTGGTGAGCTTGAACTTCTGGAATCCACCCCTGTCGCCGGTGGGTTTAAGGTGCGGGTTCAGGCGTCTAAGGAGAAAAGGTTTCTCCCTTCAGCGCCCACATTCAGACAGCAGTACGCCTTCAAACGGGAAATGCTTTCCTGCCAGCAACATTTCCTTACAACCCCGGCTGAGGCGCTTAAAGATTATTTCAGATGTGGTATAATTAGCCGTGGTGGTACCAATGGAACTATATGAAGAACGTGTTCATCGACTTAAATCACGCAACCCCAACATAGACCAGGAGTTACTCAAGAAGGCTTATTCTTTTGCGGTTGAACTCCACAAGGATCAGAGGCGTTATTCCGGAGAGCCTTATATCGTTCACCCGGTGGCGGTAGCGGAAATCCTGGACGAACTTGAACTCGATACGGAAACCATCGTTGCCGGGCTCCTCCACGATGTGGTAGAGGATACCGGCGTTGACCTGAAGGTCATTGAGGAAAAATTCGGTCCGGAGATAGCCGCCCTGGTTGACGGTGTAACCAAGCTTTCCCGGCTTGAATTCCGTTCAAAAGAAGAACAGCAGGCCGAAAACCTGCGCAAGATGTTCCTGGCGATGGCCAAAGACATAAGAGTCATTTTGATAAAGCTTGCCGACCGACTTCACAATCTACGGACACTCGAGTACCACACCCCTGAAAAAAGGCGGGCCATAGCCCGCGAAACGCTTGAAATCTTCACCCCTCTCGCGCACCGTCTCGGAATCAGTAAACTGAAGTGGGAACTGGAGGACCTGGCGTTCCGGTATCTTGAGCCCGAGGCGTATAAGTACGTGGCCGACCAGTTCACCCAGACCCGGGCGGCACGTGAGGAACACATCCGGCAGGTTATCGAAGTTCTGAGGGAACGTCTGCTGGAGACCGGAATCAACGCAGAACTCCAGGGCCGCCCCAAAAACCTCTACGGCATACACCGCAAAATGGAGAATCAGAAAAAAGAATACAGCGAGATATACGACGTTGCAGGCCTGCGGGTGCTTGTCGAATCCATCCGGGACTGTTACGCCGTCTTAGGCGTTGTGCATACCCTCTGGAAGCCGGTTCCCGGGCGGTTTAAGGATTATATAGCCATGCCCAAGGAAAACATGTACCAGTCGCTGCATACAACCGTGGTCGGACCACAGGGTGAACCGCTCGAAATCCAGATCCGCACCTGGGATATGCACAGGACGGCCGAGTACGGAATCGCCGCGCACTGGCGGTATAAGGAAGGGAAGCAGCGCAACGGGGAAATGGAGGCTAAACTGGCCTGGCTCCGGGAACTCCTCGAATGGGTCCATGAGATGCGGGACGCGCGCGATTTTATGGCCGGGCTTAAGATCGATGTCTTTTCGGATCTGGTTTTTGTTTTCACGCCTAAAGGAGACGTGGTGGAGCTTCCGGCCGATGCGGTGCCGCTTGATTTTGCTTACCGGATTCATACCGATGTGGGCCATCGTTATAAAGGCGCTAAAATCAACGGCAAGCTGGTGCCGCTCGACTACAAGCTGCAAACCGGCGACATCGTGGAAATCCTAACCGCCAAGCAGCCTAATCCGAGCCGCGACTGGCTTCTGGTGATAAGGAGTTCTCAGGCACGCAACAAGCTGCGCCAGTGGTTCAAGCGCGAGTGGCGGGAAGAAGCGGTCCAGCGCGGTTACGAAGCGCTCGAAAAAGAAGCCCGGAAACAGGGTCTGGAGTTTGAAGCGCTGAAGAGTGAAAAACTTCTGGAACAGGGGCGGCGCTTTAACATTCACACGCTTGAAGACATCTACGCCGCGGTTGCGCAGGGAGTCGTCGCGCCGCAGACCCTCGTCGCACGCCTGCGCGAAGAAGTCGTGCCTGCCGAGGTTTCGGTTGAGCCGTCCGTTATGCCGCGTCCCACGCACCACGCGCAGGGGGTCCGGGTCCGTGGGGAAAACAACCTCCTGGCGCGCCTGGCCCATTGCTGCAACCCGGTACCCGGCGACGCGATCGTGGGTTACGTGACCCGGGGAAGAGGGGTATCGGTGCACAGGGCCGATTGCCGCAATGTAGGAACCTGGCGGGACAACGAAACCGAACGCCTGGTGGAGGTCTCGTGGGAGTCCCAGTTCGATGCGCCGTTCTTCGTGCGGGTGGAGATCTCCGCGATGGATCGCGCCGGTCTGCTCGGCGATGTTATGGGCGTGCTCGCCGAGATGAAGATAAGCGCGTCCTGGGTGACCGCCAGGGGCAAGAAGGACCACATGGCGACGATCGAATTCAGCGCGCAGTTACGGGATAAGGATCAGCTCGACTACCTTGTCCGCAAGATTAACCGTATAAAAGACGTGTTCGAGGTACGGAGGGTGGTATAAAGAACAATGATGAAGGATGAAGAGAATTACGAATATAGAATGTGGAATATAGAATATAGAATGTGGAATGTAGAATCAAGGAGTAAAAAGAGTAAAATTTATTTAATGACTACGACCTTACACTTTATGTGAGGAGTGGGGAGATGCGGGCTGTTGTCCAGCGCGTGGCTCGCGGCGCGGTATACGTGGACAGACAAACCCTTTCGAGTGTCGGGCATGGTCTGGTGGTGCTGCTGGGCGTTAAGAAAAGCGACACGGCTGCCGACGCCCGCTATCTGGCCGAGAAAATTGCAAACCTGCGGATTTTCGAAGACCACGACGGAAAGTTAAACCGCTCCGTGCTGGACGTAGGGGGGGCGGTGCTGGTCGTATCCCAGTTTACGCTTTACGCCGACTGCCGCCGCGGACGCAGGCCGAGTTTTACGGAAGCCGCTCCGCCGGCGCAGGCCGAACCCCTTTACCGAAAGTTTATTGATGAATTGGGCGCCCGAGGCGCGGTCACTGCGGAAGGGCGTTTTCAGGCTCATATGATTGTTGAGATCGCCAACGAGGGGCCGGTGACGATAGTTTTAGAATCGATAACGTAGACAAGCCGGAACCAGAATATTTCACCACAGAGGTACAGAGAACAAAGAGATGGAACTTATTCCGTGTTTATCCGTGGTTTGTACCCGTACCCGCGACTCGTGACTCGTGACTAAGGACTGAGGACTGAAAAAAGGAGTGCGCTTATGTTTATAAAATGCCTTGTTGTGGGCGCCCTGCAGACAAACGCCTACATCGTCGGCTGCCCGGTTAAAAAGACGGCCGCCGTGATCGATCCGGGAGCGGAAAGCGAAAGAATACTCGGGCAGCTTACCGCTGCCGGCCTAACAACGTACTGCATCCTTTTGACCCACGGCCATTATGACCATATCGGCGGCCTGGCGGAACTGCGCCGCGCCACAAGGGCGCCGGTCGCGGTTCACTTCGCCGACGCGGTGCTGCTGACCGATGTCGGCGCCAACCTATCCCTTAACTTCGGCAGGGGGAGTGCGCCGGGACCGCCCGAACGGGAACTTAAACACGGAGATATCATCGAGATCGGAGACGAGAGACTCGAAGTTTATCACGCCCCGGGTCACACGCCGGGAGGCGTCTGTTTCGCAGGCCCGGGCGTGGTTTTCACCGGGGACACCCTTTTTGCCGGTTCGATCGGCCGTACGGATTTCCCCGGCGGCGACTTCCGGGAGTTGATTGAATCGTGCAAAAAGCTGCTTCACCTGCCCGACGAGACAATCGTTTATCCCGGACACGGCCCCGCCAGTTCCATAGGCGAGGAAAGAGTACACAACCCGTTTCTGACGACCGACTGGTAGGTCGGCGGGGAGGATATTAACCGCCAAGACGCCAAGGATACAAAGGAAATAAAGGCGGGGAGTCTAACCGCCAAGACGCCAGGGAAAAGAAAATTTCGGGAAGATTTATAAGATTTATAACGATATAAGACTGGAAAAGAAATATTATAATAACCCTAATCTTAATAATTATGTTAATAATCTTGGCGTTTTGGCGGTAGAGATCTTTTAATAATTCTTGCGCTTTGGCGTTTAGACGTCTGAAAATGGGAGAAGAGATATTAAATATGGATTACCATGACTGTTTAAAAAATTTTTGTTTATTATCATATTCTTGGCGTCTTGGCGGTTCTAAAAGATGAAGGCTGAATTCAAGTTTTCCCCGCGACCGAACCGGGCGCACGAAATCAACTGGCGGCCGTGGGACGATATGGCCTTCACCGACGCGGTCGTCGAAGATAAACCCGTGTTTTTGTCGATAGCCGGGGCCTGGTGCCGGATGTGTCACCTCATGGACGAGACCAGCTACTCCGACCCTGAAATCATCGCCATTCTTAACGAGAAATATATTCCCGTACGGGTTGACGGGGACCGCCGCCCGGACGTCAACCAGCGCTATTCCAGGGAAGGCTGGCCTTCCACCGTTATCCTTACGCCCGGCGGGAGGACGATAACCGGCGGCACCTATGTTGCGCCCGAGCAACTGAAACAGGTTCTGGAGGAATTAATAAGGGTCTGGCGGGAAAAACGGGAGGAGTTCCGCAAGGCGGAAATGAAACCGCCGAAAGAAAAGGAGGAGCCCGCCCCCGCCGTTACACTGGATGTTTCCCCACATGAGCGTACCGTGAAGGCCGTTAAGCGCGCGTATGATTCCGTCTACGGCGGTTTCGGCCGCGAGATGAAGTTCCCGTTTCCGCAGGCCCTCGAGTTGGCGCTTCACGCCGTGTACACCGCTTCCGACGAGGATTGCCGGAAAATAGCGTCCGATACCCTGACGATAATGGCCGGCGGCGGGATGTACGACTCGGAAGAAGGCGGCTTTTTCCGCTGCAGCGCCAACCGGGAGTGGACGGCTCCCCGCTACGAGAAAATCCTGGGCGAAAACGCCGCGCTGCTTTTTGTTTACCTGAGGGCGTTCCAGATCACCGGTGAATTGCGGTTTACGGATGTGGCGCGCGACGTGCTGTCCTACCTGGAGAAGTATCTTCTGACCGCCGACGGTGCCTGGGCGGGAAGCCAGGACGCCGACTTTGACTATTACGGTCTCCCGCTCGCGGAAAGGCGCCGCCGCGGCGCCCCGCCTGTCGACCATACGGTTTTTATAAACCAGAACGGCATTCTTGTAAGCGCCCTCGCCCTGGCCTCCTGGGTTCTGGAGGAAGACCAGTGGCAGTCAAAGGCGATTGCCACGGCCGCGGTCATCTGGCGGAAGGCGTTCCGGGAAGGGAGGGGGATGGCCCACTATTTCGATGCGGACGGACCGGAGGTTTTCGGACGGCTTTCCGATCAGGCCGCCTTCGGCAGGGCGTGTCTCAGTCTATACAGCGGCACCGGGGACAGGACATGGCTCGAGCGCTCCGCAACCCTGGCCGAATTCGTTCTGACGAAGCTGCGCGCTCCGGACGGCGCCTTTTGCGACGGTCCTCCCGATCCGGGGGGCGTGGGAAGTCTTTCCCGGCCGCTTAAAAATATAGGTGAAAACGGTCTGGCCGCCCGTTGGCTTCTTGAGCTGGCCGCGCTGTCCGGTGACGGGCGGTATAAGGATGCGGCGCTGACCGCCTTGAAATCGCTGGCGCCGGTGTTCGAGCGCGAAGGCCTTGCCGGGGCGGATTTTGCGCTTGCGACCTGGGAGGCTATCCATCCGTGGACGGTTATAACGGTGGCGGGGAAGAAGGGGAAAAAAGAAACGGCTTTAACTGTGTCCCTCCATCACAGGGCTCTTGCCGTTTACGTTCCGGCCAAAACAGTGCGTTTCTTCCGCGCCGAAGACGCGGCGGCGCTTGCCGAAGCCGGATTGGCAGCAGGAAAGAAGGCCTGCGCGGTCGTCTGCAAGGACGGCGCCTGCCTCCCGCCGGTAAGCGATCCGGCGGAACTCACCGGGCTCCTGCACCCAAAAATAAATTGAATACCGCAACTTCAGCCAAAAAGCGGGGGTATTCTAAGGGGAAGGACTAGTCCTATCGGGTTTTGTGAGCAAATACTCTGTCAAAAATTTAATTAATCCAAAAGAATTAATTGCGTTAGTGATGATTAATCCCTTATAATGATAATTGGCACTAAATAGTAAGTTTTATTATTTTTTAATATATTTTAATTAAGTAAGACATAGTCCGAGTTAAGAAGTGAGTTATGACTAAGTTCGATGTTCTTATATGCGGCAATTCGCAAAAATGGCGCGAAAACCTGGCGTCGGCGTTTAAGGAAAGCGGCGTTTTTCACTTAACCGGAGATGCTGCTTCCGCCGAACTCGTCAAGACCGCTGCGCGTCTTTATCCGGATGTGGCGCTCTGGAAACCGGATGGCGGAAACCCACTGCAAGTTATAAAAAGGCTCCTGTCGGAGTGTCCTTTTACCCTCCCGGTTATACTTGTTAACGATCCTAATAATTATAATCTCTTGGAACTCGTAAAAGCCGGGATACGAGGGTGCCTGCCGCTTCGCCTGCGGCCCCAGCAGATAGTCGTTATGGTCGAAATAATTGTAAGCGCGGGGATGCTCTGTCTGCCGCGGTTCGACCCCGAACTATTCGGATGTGATCAGAAAACCGGCCCGACGGTTGCCTTCAAAGGTCTGACCGGAAGGGAAAGAGAAATCCTCTCCCTTCTCGCACAGAGTAATTCCAACCAGGAGATAGCCACCGCGCTGTATCTCTCGGAGTGTACCGTCAAGACGCATCTCCGGAACATCTTCAGGAAACTTGGGGTGAGGAACCGAACGGAAGCCTTGATGGCGGCCATGAGTTACGGTTTAATGGAAGGAACGGATACCAAGAGACAAAATTCTGTATAACGTTTGAGAACCATGATAAACATACGCCTCAACCGGCCGGGTATGGAAAGGATTAATTTTGCCCGGCTTTAGTATTTTTATGGTTCTTAACAGATTAATAACCACGCTTGTTATACTTTTGGCTTAATTCTGTATATACCTCTGATTTAATTCCTACTGCACTCCCGATTTAATTCCGATTGTACGATTGATTTAATCCAATAGGTGAATTGGGACGCTGGTAACTCCTTCGTTATTCATACTTACGCCTTATGGTAATAGTTGGTCGGAATGTGTTATTTTTTAATGTAACGCGGATAATTCAATCGATGGGTTATTAGTCAACCACCATTCAGGGTAGTAAATACGACAATATTCTTGTAGCACTCGCATTTGCGGGGAGGGAAAGTGTGGCAACCGAGGGCAGGAATGGCTCAAAAGGCGCGTTCCTACCGTTTTTGGTGAAATATGGAGGAACCTGGGGATGATAATAAGTCTTGGGCATTAACAGCACAGGCGCCGAAGGAGTCCGGCTTGCGCGAGATCTTAAATGCGAGAAGTTGGATCTTACCATATAAAGGGGGGTGTATAAAGCCAGGGTGTTCCAAGGCCCGGTATCCGGGTGAGTCAGCGGTTGAGTGGGTTGGATTTTGAGGTTAAGAAAGAATTAAGGTAGTCTAAAGCGCGGTCTTGAAGATCAGGCCGCGGCGAAACAGCGAAAGGATGAAATCCGGGAAGAGAATCAGATAAGGTCGGCGCGGGACCGTTTCGGAGGGTCGCTGCGCCGGCGGGAATGGAAGTAAAAAATAAAACTGAGATGCTGTATCGCAGATCCTCAAGTAACCAAATATTGAAAGGAGTGTTCCGGCAAGTGAGAAAGGCAACGATTATATGTCTGGTATTGATGATGGCGCTGGCCACGGTGGGCTACGGCTTCGCCAAGTGGTCGGATAGCGTGACGGCCACGGTTTCGGTAAACACAGGAAACGTTTGCGTGGGTATTCGGGATCTGGGAACAAACGACGACGGTATTACGAGTGATGTTATTGCGGATTTACCTATCGGTCCGGGATTGCCTAATGCAGGACAGCCTGGCGCTGACCCGCAGTACGGCGACCTGGCGGATAACAGTGAAGGCAAGGATGTTGCGAAAAAGGTCAGCGAGAACGGAACTGAAAAGTGCAAAATCGGTGACACTCAGTACTACGATTCCGTAACGGAGACCATCACCAACGGTTATCCCTGGTACGGCCCGACCACCGTCGTGGAGATCGCCAACTGCGGCTCGATTCCCGTGAAGATCGAGCGTATCGATACGGTTGCTTCCGGCGATTTGATTTCTTTCCTGCACATCGGCGCCTGGACGATGTACGTGAATGAAACAAGGATTTTAAGTGGTACAGGTGAGAATGCTCTTTACGCATATCTCGATCGCTATCAGCTTCACGCCAAGGATGTTATAAAGCTCGAAATCCAGCAGTACCTCGAAGAGACAAATGCTAATGGTCTGTGTCCGGAGAACGCGAGCGGTACTGTAACGATCACCGTCACCGCCAGCCAGTGGAACGAGGTAAATCCGTAAACCAAGTAAACTGTTATGTGATCAGCGCAGGGGCCTGTTAAGCGCCCCGCGCTGCACGCCAGTTAATAAGGAAAGATAATGTTTGTTGAATGCGATTCTTGAGCAACGGAATTAGAAAGGGGTGCTTCAGCACTGTGAGAAAGGCAACGATAATCTGTCTGATAACGATGCTGGCGCTGGCCGCGATGGGCATCGGCTACGCCAAGTGGTCGGACTTCGTAACGGCCACGGTTACGGTTAACACCGGCGAGGTTCAAATCGGTATACACGACTATTGGACCTGGGACGACGGCAACAATGATGGATGGAGCTGGCTGTTTGATTTCGATGATGATGGCCGGGACCCGCAGTACCCACCGGGTCAGAACCCTGAAAACAAGAATGTCGCGAGTTTGGTGAGCACCAACGCTGAGCCGATACCGGGAAGCGGCTACAGTAAATCCATAACCGAGGCCATTACCAACGGGTATCCCTACTACGGTCCGAGCACGCATTTCGACATCGCCAACATCGGTACTGTTCCCGTAAAGATCGAGGACATTCTGGTTACGGATGACGGCAGTAATGTGGCGAAATATCTGAAGATCGGCAGATGGTATATCACCAAATCGGTTTCGGGAGGGGCAAAAGACGGTGTAGGCAAGGACGCGCTCTTCAAAGAGCTCAAATACCTGCAGCTTCATGCCGGAGAACCAATGTGCCTGGAGATTCAGTTCTACCTGGACGAGACCGATGACCAGGGGAACCTTTGCCCGCAAAGCGTAAACGGCAGGGTAACCTACGAGTTTGCTGCCAGCCAGTGGAACGAAGTGAATTCGCCTCCGGCTCCTTAAATTGATTGCTATTAAAGGTTGGTGCGGGGGCCTGCGGGACAGGCCCCCGCCGCACCGCCTGAATTCGTGGCTGTAAATCTGCATGTTGACAGGTTAAATGAGATGTCTATGTTTAGGAAAGGGCAAGGCATGAAAAAGCTGGGGTTTATCTGCCTGATACTACTGGTCGCTCTCGGGATCATGGGAACGGGCTATGCCCGCTGGTCGGATACGGTGACCGCGGCTGTCTACACCGACCTCGGCGACCTTAACGTGGGGATGATGTATCTCCAGGTCAACGACCTTGGCTGCGATCCAACATACTACTGCCGGTATTGTCCGCAATCATGTTCCGATATCGGCAGCATAACCTGCGGCAACGGCGGGGAGGCTCGCTTCGAGCTTAACGGCTCGGCATATTACCAGAATGTAAACTTCACGATTAGTAAAGGATATCACGGTTATGCTCCGATGTTCAGCGCGCAGGTGGCCAACGGCGGGTCCATCCCCACGAAGATCGAGGACATCATGCTTGAATGGCAAAGCATAGCGTGGGACGGTTGCGGGGATTTTACGCCTCCCGAAGTGTGGAAGTGGACGATTGCCTATCCGGGCGGCGGCGCGGAAGGATACTCTTTCGAGTCGCTCCAAAGCGACATCAGGAACATCACCCTGGACCCGGGTCAGACGATGCAGATTGAACTGTACCTGAGGTGCGGCAGCGGCTGGCCGGTGTTTCTGTGGCCCCTACTTACATGTTCCGACAATATAACCCAAGGCACTCTTGAGATTACGGAGTGGCAATGCTGGAACGGAATGTGGTAATGAAAGAAGGTGACTTCAAAATGAAAAAGACGACGATAATCTGTATTATAGCGGTACTGGCGATGGCCGCGATGGGCTTCGGCTACGCCAAGTGGTCGGACACGGTAACCGCGACTGTGGTCGCCCAGAGCGGCGAATTGGCATGGGGCTGGGTAGCGGGTTCGTTTATGGATCACGAGTATGCAGGCGGCGCAGATGCTACCTGTGATCTCGGCTTAAAGAACCCCCGTATGTGCCCGGAAGGAAAGAATGTGGGTTCAACTACAGGAACGTTCAGTGACACAAATGGAGACAGCGTTTTAGACCTGCTCACCGTAACAGTCGAAAACGGTTATCCCTGCTACTTTAACGAAATAAGCGGCAGGGTCGAGAACTTCGGTACCATTCCTGCAATCATCCAGAAAGCAAAGCTGTACTGGATGAATAATGAGTTCGTTATTGACAGCTATAAAGTTTACTGGCTGGGCAAAGACGGTACGATAGTACTGTATACAAGTGACCTGGACGTCCAAAACGTGGTCGGCGGCAACTGGGTACTGGAATTTCGTTTTGGAGACAATGTGGGCGCGCAGTTACATACCGGCGATCAGGCGGAGGAATCGTTCGAGTTTCACGTTCTCCAGGCCGCCGAGCAGAATACCACCTATACATTCGGCCTCAGCGTAGAAGCGGTCCAGTGGAACGAGAGCCCGATTTAGACGAAGGGTTAGGATTTGTGGTTAAAAATAATGGTTATTCCGGCGGGGGTAAAACCCCGCCTTCTTCTTAAAAAGAAAAGCATAACGTGCAGGGGGTGAGTTCAACCCCTATCGTTTTTTGGATTAAGTCCGACAATTTAATAAAGGTTTCTTAGTTTTCTTGTCCAATTAAAAAATATTCTAAATGCATAGAGGCGATGGAAAACGACATGCGTCTTCCCAACCTCCCCCGCGACTGGCTTTGGGTATTCTGTATAGTCATTACGGCTTATTTGTTTATCAACCAGGCGCTGCCGCGCATCTCCGGGGGGTCTGTCGCAACTTACCTGGTTAAGCCCCTTCTCTACGGGCTGCTGGCCTTTTACATTCTGCGGCTGCCCCGGTACGGCGGTACCGCCCCGCGTCGTCTGCGCGGCCTTCTGATCAAGCTGGCGTTCGGCGCGGCCGCGTTTCAAATTTACCTGGCCGTAGTCGCGGGTTTTCTGGACAAGTTCGGCAAGAGCCCCAACTCTTTTAGTATGAAGGGAATATTGATCAACCTTTTTTTTGTGGGCATGAGCCTGGCGGGAACGGAGTTGACCCGCGCCTGGTTGATCAACCGCCTGCTGAGAAAGTCGGCGACGTTTTTGCCTGTTTTTATCACCCTTGTCTACACCTTTTTCATGCTGCCGCTGAACCAGATCCCGACGGCCGACTTTAAGCTGGAGACTGTCACCAGGTTCCTTGGTTCCAGTCTTCTCCCGGTTTTTATGAAAAACCTGCTGGCATCCTTTCTGGCCTTGTGGGGAGGGGCTCTGCCGGCGCTGGCGTACCGCGGGGCGCTGGAGGCGTTTGACTGGTTCTGTCCCGTTCTGCCGGACCTGAACTGGGCGATGAAGGCCCTGACCGCAACGGTGGTGCCGATGGTCGGTATGGTGGTCATCCACGAAATAATCATCAGCAAGCAGCATCCGGGAAAGGCCCGGAAGCATTCCAACAAGGGGCTGGTCGGCTGGGTCATTACGGGTGTAGCGGCGGTAATCGCCGTCTGGTTCTCGCTGGGCGTCTTCCCCGTTCGCCCGACGGTGATATCCAGCGGGAGCATGCGGCCGGGAATCGAGGTGGGAGATATAGTGATCGTCGCCAAACAAAACCCCAGGCGACTCAAGGTAGGCGACATCGTCCAGTACCGCTCAAAGTCCAGAGAAATTCCCACGGTACACCGCATCGTCGGCATCACCCCTCAGGAGGGAGGCGGCGCGGTTTTTATCACCAAAGGCGACGCCAACAGGCAGCCCGATTCCGGCCCGGTATACCCGGAACAGGTGATGGGAAAGGTCGTTTCCGTGGTCCCCAAGGTTGGGTGGGCCTCGATTGCAATTAAACAATTGTTCGCCAAATAACATCCCGGGGAGGAAATCAAATGGCACTTAAGAAAAAGCAGATTGAAAAAAGGGCGAGGCTGGCTTTGATTGTCGCCTTAGGACTGTTATTTGTCGCTTCTCTCGGCCTTCTGTATTATGTTTACAGCCTGCCTTTAACCATAAAGAAACAGGTTCCCACGTACAGCTACCGCCAAAAGGGACAGATCACCTACCAGGTGCACATCAAACCCAACAGTGTCTTCCCGGAAAAGATAATGGGCCCGGAAAGGACTTATTTCAGCAAGCTGGTGCAGTCAATCGACACCTACTACTCTTACGAGTTCAGCGCCGATCAGCCGGGAAAGCTCAGTGGGACATACAGCATTACAGCCACCGTCGAGGCTCCGGAGTTATGGAGCAAGGAGTTCGTTCTTGTTCCGAACACCGGTTTCAGCGGGGAAGGCAAAACCCTTTCCTTCAATAGTGAATATCCGCTTAAACTGGACGGTTACCAGGAGTTCTTAAAGAAAGTCGGCGAAGAAACAGGTGTAAGCGCCAGGGAGCCGAAACTCGTAATCCGCACCAACATTATTCTTAAGGCGGTAACTGATGAGGGGGTAATAAATGAGGCCCTCACTCCCACTATGACAATTCCCCTTACAACAGGAGAATTCATAATTGAGGCCAAGCCTTCAACTAAGAAGGACGCCCTAACCGAGACGGTGACCGTACCCGACCCCACAAATAAGACCAAAAAGAACTACACACCGGCCTTGAGCGCCGCTCTCGGGCTGTTGCTCATCCTGTTCCTGTCGTTTACGCGCGGTAAGGCGGCGGCTGAATTGAGCCTCGAAGAGAGAATCCTCAAGCAATATGGCGACCGTCTGGTAAAGGTTTCCGGCGCGATCTCGCCCGACGGGGCGGTAACCATGATTTCGTTTGATTCCATTGAAAGCCTGATAAAAATGGCGGACGAACTCGGCAAGCCTGTAATATATCAAAGTTCCGGCGCCGGCGCGCCTCCCGCCTATTATGTTTTCGAAGGCGCAACGGCATACGGCTATGTTCCCGAGATGAACCACGAGGCATGCCCGGCCTCGGCCGTAACGTTATCCTGAAGCAGGTATGAAGGTCCCGTGTTCATAGGTAACTGTTAACAGATTCACCGCGGAGGCACAGAGCACACAGAGAAAAAGAAGAGGGGAAAATGGAGAGCTGATCTTAAGGTGAGGCGTTCTAAGTGGCATTGTATTTAACGATGCAAAGAAGTTATGACATGCCGTTGAGTGCCGGGTGGTTCCGGCATGTCAGTTAGGGGGGGCAGCTTTAAGATCGTTGGGGACGGTTAGGCAGCTTTGTCGGCAAACACCTGCAAGGTAAGTTGAAACACGGTTTAGAAAAAGAGAATATAATGCCGTCTGAAGGAAAATAATACATAATTTTAATAATATTTATTGGTTAATGGAGGGAAAAGGCCTGCGATTGTAGTATCAATATAATAGATCTTATTTCCACCGGAGGAATTTTAACAATGATATTAAGAGCGTTTCTACGGGTTGTCATCGGCGCGCTCTTTTTGAGCGCAATTGTCGCCGGAGCCATGTTTGTAAAATGCAAGGACGTACTGGCGGAAGATGCGGTGTCGGTGATATTTGACGGCAGCCGGTTGACCTGCGAGACAGACCCGTACATAACCGGTGAAGTAAAGCTTGTCGATGATCATACTATTTCGGTGCAGATGGGCAACCTGTACCCTTATGGCAAGGCATCGTACCAGGCCGTTATGACTAATGTGGGGAGCGTGCCGGCTGAGTATGACGGGGCCGAGGTCGAGGCAGCCGCCGTAGTTCTGCTTGATTACCTCGGGTCATCCTGCCGTATCAGTTACGATAAAGACGGTCCGGGCGGCGAACCGGAAGTTGACCTGGGATACGTGCAGAACCGGTGGGGGCGGATCGACCGGATCGACGAGGCCTTGAATAATTCATTAAAGAGGCTGACGCTTGATCTAGGCGGTTGGGTCAAGTTAACCAATGAAATAACGGTTACGGAGGCAGGACAGCAGGCTCAGAAGAAGGCACAGAACCAGAGTTTGACCTATAAACTGAAAATCAATTACAAGCAGACTTATGAAGATAAAGATTACCCTCCCGGTGACGGTGACGGCGGCGGCGGAGGAGGCGGTTTTCGTCCGACGGTAACACCGCCGCCGCGCGGTGAAATTCCGTATGCTCCTCCGACTCCTGATCCAGTGGTTAATATCCAGCCTGCCCCCATTCCGCCGGTAGAACTGCCTTTCACCGGAGGAAACCCGACGTTTTTCATTACTGTCGGCCTGTGTGTAACCGGTTTTGGTTACTTGCTGATTCGCCGGTCGCAAAGCGGACGTTGCCAGGAATAGCGGTAATTCGATAAATACGGGAGGAGATTGAAAATTCGCGGGCTGAAGATCTGCGGTTTTGCACTGATGGCTGCGGGGGTAATGCTGATGCTTTACCCCCTCTTTACCGACTTTTACGCACGGTATCAACAAGACAAGCTGCGGGCCGCTTTTATTGCCCAGGAAAAAGAAACAACGCCGGCACAAATGACGAATGGGCAAGACAAGAGATCCGGAAACAGTGGTTCTTCCGGCGCAGGATTGTCCGGTGAAGGTCCGTCCGGTACAGATTCTCCTCGTGGAGGCTATTCCCCGTATCGTGGACCGGGATGGGCGATTATCGAAATCCCTGCCATTGACCTTGATGCGCTGGTTGTACGCGGTACATCGAACGGGGACCTGTGGAGGGGACCGGGGTGGTACGAGCAGTCAGCGCTACCGGGGGAGGGGAATACTGCCATCGCCGGACACCGTACCATGTACGGCGCTTGGTTCGGACGCCTGAACCGCCTGCGTCCCGGCGACTCAATCATCCTCAGATACCAGGGTCGGTCTTATACTTATAGGGTAGAAAAGACGTTTAGCGTCGCGAAAAACGACTGGAGCGTCATTCAACCCTGCGGCTACCCCGTCCTGACACTGACCACCTGCCAGCCTCTCGGAAGCTCAAAAAAACGACTGATAGTCCGTGCCGCCCTGGTCAATGATGATTCGACCATAAAGACCGGTTCAACATCCATAAACGCGCAGGTGCATTAAACAATGGATCAAACCAGGGCTGCAGGAGAAATAACCTCAAGGCCCGGAACCCGCGAAAAGTGTTCGATATTGCCGGTTACAATGGTTAACCCGTGAGCTAAGCAAGTGCCGGCGATAAAAACGTCGCGCGTCCCAATAACCATACCTTGCTGCCGGAGTCCTCTTTCTATATTCGCGGCCATGCAGGCAGCCTCTTTATT
>JBFMBK010000024.1 GCA_040755295.1 Bacillota bacterium
TGGTAATGCCCGGCGACAACGTCACGATAGACATCGAGTTGATCACCCCGATCGCGATTGAAGAGGGACTTCGGTTCGCGATCCGTGAAGGCGGCCGGACGGTCGGCTGCGGTGTGGTCACCGGGGTGAAGGAGTAGTTCGAGACGGAAAATGAGAATGGCGACGCGGATTTTGACCGTAACCTCTAGAGTAAAAAGAGAATTGCAAGACTCTCTTAGGAGGATTTAAAAATAATGGCTCGGCAAAAAATACGAATCAGGTTAAAGGCATTTGACCACTATATGTTGGATCAGTCGGCTCAGAAAATCGTCGACACCGCTAAGCGTACGGGAGCACTGGTAGCCGGACCGATACCATTGCCGACGGAGCAGAATATATACACGATTCTGAGGTCTCCGCATAAGGATAAGGACTCACGGGAGCAGTTTGAGATCAGGACACATAAAAGACTGATTGACATACTTGAACCTACGCCAAAGACGGTTGACGCTTTGATGCGCCTGGACCTGCCGGCAGGGGTAGATATCGAGATCAAGCTGTAAAACGGAGGTGCCTTATAGTATGGAAGCAATAATCGGGAAGAAATTAGGGATGACACAGTACTACAGCCCGGCGGGAGAAGCGGTTCCGGTAACAGTCATTGAAGCGGGACCCTGTGTCGTTGTCCAGACTAAAATAAGGGAAAAGGACGGCTATGATGCCGTTCAGGTAGGATTCGGCGCAAAACCGGAACGCCTTACAAATAAGCCCATGAAGGGGCATTTTGAGCGTGCGGGTGTAAAACCGCTTCAGTACCTGCGCGAATTCCGCGTTACGAATGGCGCGGAGTACTCACTGGGGCAAGAGATAAAGGTTAACGTCTTTAATGCAGGCGAAAGGGTTGACGTAGCGGGGGTTACAAAGGGGCACGGATTTTCCGGAGGAATAAAAAGGCACGGTTTTCACCGCGGGCCAATGGGACACGGCTCAAAGTACCACCGTCGCCCCGGCTCTCTTGCGGCAAAAGGACCCGCCCGCGTGTTTAAAGGGAGACGGCTGCCCGGCCAATACGGAAACGAGCGGGTGACGACTCAGAACCTGGAAGTGGTCAAGGTGGATGAGGAACGCAACCTGCTGATGATTAAAGGGTCCGTTCCCGGTCCCAGCGGGGGCTTTTTGATAATTAAAAAGGCGGTTAAGGCCAAGAAAACGGTATAAATTTTATTCCGGACGGCGAGGAACTTTTGGCTTTGCCGATGTTTCGTGAGTGATGCGCAGGATACGAAACCGGTTATTTCTCGGCAAGACCAGGCAAGGGACCGGAGGAAGTATTGCTGCGGTCAGGAGGAGGAGATAAACTTGCCCAAGATAAGTGTGTACAATTCGGCAGGCGACCCGGTAGGGGAGATTGAGCTGCGCGAAGACATTTTCGGTATAGCAGCGAAACCGTCGCTGGTACACGATATTGTAGTAATGCAAAACGCCAACAGGCGGCGGGGCACACACGATACAAAAACCCGTTCCGAAGTAGCCGGCGGGGGACGGAAGCCCTGGCGTCAAAAAGGTACCGGCCGTGCGCGACACGGAACCATTCGTTCCCCTATCTGGAGGGGCGGGGGTATCGTATTCGGACCGCACCCGCGGGATTATGGATACACCGTGCCCAAGAAGGCCCGGCGCATGGCGCTTAAAGCCGCACTGTCGGACAAGGTGCAAAACGGGGATCTTGTGGTGCTTGAAGATCTGCAACTGCCGGAAGCGAAAACGAAAGAAGCGCTGCGCGTATTGTCCAGGTTCAGCGCCGCGAGCGGCGCCCTGGTGGTTACAGCGGAGACGGACCCGAAAATAAAGGCCGCAGTGTCCAACATTCAGGGCGTCAAATTCCTGCCTGCGGAGAGTTTAAATGTTTATGACCTCCTGCGCTACCCGAAACTACTAATAACCAAAGCTGCACTGGCAAGGGTGGAGGAGGTATTACAGTGAGAGACCTGCATGATATACTAAGGCGCCCGGTGGTAACCGAGAAGAGCATGTCGCTCCTGGCCGAGAACAAGTACACGTTTGTGGTGGACCCGAAGGCGACTAAAACCGATATTAAAAAAGCGGTGGAGACCCTGTTCAAGGTGAAGGTTATGGAAGTTAACACAATGCGGGTTAAAGGTAAAGTAAAACGGGTAAGGCGTATTCCGGGAAGAACCCCGGAAGTCAAAAAGGCGATTGTCACTTTGAGGCCGGAAGACAAGATCGAAATTTTCGAAGGACTGTAAAAGCTATTAAGATTTAGGAAGGCCATAGGGGCCGCGAAAAACAAGCAAAACTGCTGACATCCTGAATCTTGCTTCTGAATAGTCAGGCGCAGTTTTGGAGCGGTCACCTGAAAGATTGCGGAAAGGAGGTCACAAAGTGCCGGTAAAAACATACAAGCCAACGTCACCGGGAAGGCGGTTTGTCACGGGGGCAACCTTTTCCGAGGTTACATCGAAGGAACCGGAACGGTCATTATTGAAGCCGTTGAAGAAAAGCGGCGGCCGCAACAACCAGGGGCGGATCACGGTAAGGCACCGCGGCGGCGGTCACAAGCGTTTTATCAGGGATATAGATTTCAAGCGTGCCAAGGACGGCATCCCTGCCAAGGTGGCTTCAATAGAATATGACCCCAATCGTTCGGCACGTATCGCTCTTTTGCATTACCGGGATGGGGAGAAACGGTATATCATCGCTCCGGCGGGATTAAAGGTCGGGCAGACGGTTGTTTCCGGGCCCACTGCGGATATCAAGGTCGGGAACGCCCTGCCGCTGAAGAATATCCCTATTGGAACAGTGATACACAACCTTGAACTTAATCCGGGAGAAGGGGCGAAGTTGGTGCGCTCAGCGGGTGCATCCGCCCAGCTCATGGCCAAGGAAGGCGACTATGCCCATATAAGAATGCCTTCCGGCGAGGTACGGTTGATCCACATCAACTGCAGGGCTACTATAGGCCAGGTTGGGAACGAAGAGCACGAAAACATTACGATCGGTAAAGCTGGTCGCGCGCGTTGGAAGGGTAGAAAACCGACTGTGCGCGGCGTGGTTATGAATCCCGTTGATCATCCGCACGGTGGCGGAGAGGGTAAGTCGCCCATCGGGCGAAACCCAGTAACGCCTTGGGGTAAGCCAGCATTGGGTGCTCGAACCCGGAAGCCGAAGCAGAGTGACCGGCTAATCCTTAAACGGCGGACAAAGTAGGAGGGTGGATTAGCATGGGACGTTCGCTGAAGAAAGGGCCTTATTGTGAGGCCAAACTACTGAAAAAAGTTGAAGCAATGAATGCCCGCGGGGACAAAAGAGTAATAAAGACATGGTCCAGGCGCTCAACTATATTTCCCGAAATGATCGGGCATACGATTGCGGTTCATGACGGGCGAAAGCATGTTCCGGTTTATGTTACAGAGGAAATGGTTGGGCACAAGCTTGGCGAATTTGCTCCGACACGGACCTTCAGGGGGCACGGAGCGCATACGGAACGCTCTACGTCGCTTAAATAGGGGCTTGGAAGTGAGAAGCGCGAGGTTGGAAGCGGGATTCTCGAAGGAATTTGGTTGCCAAATTCCAACGAACATCTCACCTCTAACGTCTCACCTCGCACCTCTCGAACAGCAGGAGGGGTTTTGAATGGTTGATGAAGCTATAAAAGAAGCTAAGGCGACGGCGAAATACCTTCGTCTGGCGCCGCGAAAAGCGCGTCAGGTGGTCGCTCTCATTCGCGGAAAGGACATCGAAGAAGCGTTAGGCATCCTTCGCTTTACACCGCAGAAGGCGGCGAAGATAGTTGAAAAAGTAGTGCGTTCTGCTGTCGCGAACGCGGAGCATAACTACAACATGATAGCCGATGAACTCGTCGTGCTGAGGGCCTATGTTGATCAGGGCCCTACACTGAAACGCTACCAACCGCGGGCATACGGCCGGGCTAATATCATGCACCGCCGTATGAGCCATGTAACCGTAGTGGTTGGGGAAAGAAAGGAGGGATAAGGTGGGGCAAAAGGTAGATCCCCGGGTAATGAGGCTTGGAATAAACCGCGATTGGAACGCCAGGTGGTTTGCGAACAAAAAACAGTTTTCCGGTTTGCTTTTGGAAGACGTTAAGATCCGGAGGTATATAAAACAGAGGCTTCATCAGGCAGGCGTTTCCAACGTACATATCGAACGGACGGCAAACCGGGTCAAGGTCACCATCCATACCGCGAAACCTGGAATCGTAATCGGTCGTGGCGGGACCGAGGTCGAGATTCTTCGCAAAGAGCTCGAGCGGCAGACCGAGAAACAGATAAACATCAACATCGTGGAGATAAAGGTTCCGGAGCTTGACGCGCAGTTGGTGGCGGAGAACATCGCTTTCCAGCTGGAACGGCGGGTGGCTTTCCGGAGGGCGATGAAACAGGTGGTCCAGCGGGCGATGCGCATGGGGGCGAAAGGGATTAAGGTGGCGGTTAGCGGTCGTCTGGCGGGCGCGGAAATCGCCCGTACCGAATGGAACAGCGACGGAAAGGTTCCACTTCATACCCTGCGGGCGGATATTGATTACGGCTTTGCTGAAGCGAATACAACTTACGGCAAAATCGGGGTGAAGTCCTGGATTTATAAGGGCGAGATCCTGCCGGAGCGTGCGTCAGGTTCGAGGAGGTAGAGAAGAATGTTACAGCCCAAAAGGGTGAAATTTCGGAAACAGCACCGGGGGCGGATGACCGGAAAGGTCAAGGGCGGAAATGTTGTCACCTTTGGCGATTTCGGGCTTGAAGCCCTCGAACCCGCCTGGGTAACGGCGCGTCAGATTGAAGCCGCCCGGGTGGCGATGACCCGCCATGTCCGGCGCGGTGGGCAGGTTTGGATCAGGATATTTCCTGATAAACCGGTTACGGCGAAACCGGCGGAAACCAGGATGGGTAGCGGCAAGGGTTCCCCGGAGCATTGGGTGGCGGTGGTTAAACCGGGAAGAATTCTCTTTGAGATAGGTGGGATTCCTGAAGAACTGGCCCGTGAGGCGATGCGCTTGGCGGCGCACAAGCTGCCCATGAAAACCAAGTTCGTAAAGCGTGAGGGAGCTGGTGAGGCCAATGAAGGTTAATGAAATAAGGGAGATGACCGACGAAGAATTGGTCCGCAAAATCTCCGATTCGAAAGACGAGTTATTCAGGTTGCGCTTTCAGTTGGCGACAGGGCAGCTTGATAACATGATGAAGATTAAGGAAGTCCGGCGCCGGATAGCCAGGTTTAAAACCATCCTTCGCGAGAGGGAGATCGGGATTGAGAGAGCGCTGAGGATGAACTGAGGAGTCCCCGGCAGTCGGGGAGTGAAATGTCTCAGGGCCTCGTGCGGCTATACTGGCCGAAAAACCGGCGGCCATTTTAAGGAGGTAATTAGATGGAGCGCGGGCTGCGCAAGGTGCGTACAGGACGCGTCGTCAGCAATAAGATGGATAAAACGGTGGTCGTAGCCGTTGAAAGTCTGGTCCGTCATTCTTTGTACCAGAAAACCATCCGTCAGACTAAAAAGTTTAAGGCGCACGACGCGGAAAACGCCTGCCATATCGGCGACAAGGTAAAGATTATGGAAACTCGGCCGATTTCGAAGGAGAAACGCTGGCGGGTAGTGGAGATTCTAAAACGCAGCAAAAGTGCCGATGAACCTTCGACTCTGGAGGAAGTGACCAAGTGATTGATTCCGGGAGGCCGTAACAGGATGATTTTAAGCTAAACTCCGGTAGTATCCTGGAGCCCTCTAAAACAGGCGCGACTTGAAGGTGAAGCTGGTCCGGAAAACGGTGTTAGTAAAATGTGTAACAGCGGGGGGCGGGCTGCCAAAGTCAAGCTTGGTTTGCAGCGGGTTTCCCAAGGGGGGATTTTAAGGTGATACAGGTTCAAACAATGCTCAAGGTAGCGGATAATACCGGCGCCAAAAAAATGATGTGCATACGCATTTTGGGAAGCCCTTTCAGGCGCTATGCCGGTATTGGAGATGTTATCGTAGGTGCTGTTAAAGAAGCATCACCCGGGGGCGTAGTCAAGAAGGGCGACGTGGTCAGGGCGGTTGTGGTGCGGACACGAAAAGAGATGCGGCGGCCGGATGGGTCCTACATCAAGTTCGACGAGAATGCGGCGGTAATTATTAAGGATGACAAGAGTCCACGCGGAACACGGATCTTCGGTCCCGTGGCCCGGGAGTTACGCGAGCGTGACTTCATGAAGATAATCTCGCTAGCCCCGGAGGTTCTGTAAGGTTACGCAACTTCGGAGGGTTGATTATGCCAAAGGTTAATGTACGAAAAGGCGACAACGTTATGGTGATAAGAGGTAAGGATACCGGTAAAAAGGGCAAAGTGCTGACGGTATTCCCCGACAGGTTCAGGGTAATCGTGGAAAAGGTGAACGTTGTAAAGCGTCATTCACGCCCAACACGGCAGATGCCCCAGGGCGGAATTATAGAAAAAGAAGCACCGATTCATGCTTCCAATGTAATGCTTGTGTGCGGTAAGTGCCACAAGCCCACCCGGGTTGGACGTCGTATTTTGGATGACGGCACCAAGGTAAGGTTTTGCAAGAAATGCGGCGAAGTGCTCGGTTGATGGGCGGGTTTTACGGTAAGAGAAGTTTGCAGCAAAAGATTGCTTCTGCGAAGACGCAATGGAAATATGTTGCCGTTGCCGCGCGTACCGCGGGTGCAGGCAGAAAGGAGGCCAGTGGGTGTCGCGCTTGAAGGAAAAGTATCAAAAAGAAGTTATGGCGGCGTTGATTGAGAAGTTCGGGTACGAGAACGTAATGGAAGTTCCCAAACTCGAGAAGGTTACCGTAAATGTGGGCCTTGGCGAGGCCATCCAGAACCCGAAAGCCACCGACGCTGCTATTGTGGACCTGAAAGCCATTACCGGGCAGAAGCCTGTTGTGACCAGGGCGAAGAAATCCATAGCGGCTTTTAAGCTCCGTGCCGGTATGCAGATAGGCGCCAAGGTTACTTTAAGGGGCCAGAGGATGTATGACTTTGTGGATAAGCTTGTAAACATCGTCCTGCCACGCGTCCGTGACTTCCGCGGCGTCTCGCCTAAGTCATTCGACGGGCGGGGGAATTACACCCTTGGGATGAAGGAACAGATTATTTTCCCCGAGATCGATTACGACAAGGTGGACAGGGTCCGGGGGATGAACATCACCTTTGTCACCACTGCAAAGAACGATGAAGAGGCACGAGAGTTACTGAGGTTGATGGGAATGCCCTTTAGGGCTTCGTAACACTTAATCAGCAGTTTCAGTTGAAGGAAGTCACAGTAAGTGATTTCAACGAGTTCGACGTCCGACTTCCGAAACAGGAGGTATGAAATGGCCAAAAAATCACTCGTGATAAGGGCCCAGGAAAAACCAAAGTTCGAAGTCCGGGGCTACAACCGGTGCAAACTGTGCGGCCGCCCGCGGGCTTACATGAGAAAATTTGGGATTTGCCGGCTTTGCTTCAGGCAGCTCTGCTACCGGGGCGAGATTCCGGGGATCCGCAAGGCAAGTTGGTAAGGAAGGAGGTGCGTGCCCGTGGTCATGACCGATCCTATTGCAGATTTTCTAACACGTATTAGAAATGCAAATATGATTTACCACAGCACGGTTGAAATTCCGGCCTCAAAGGTGAAGGCAGCCATGGCGCTTATCCTTAAAGAAGAAGGGTTCATTAAGGATTACGAGGTTGTCGAGGACGGGAAACAGGGGATCATCAGGGTTTATTTAAAGTACGGCTCCAACCGGGAGCGAATAATCAGCGGACTCAGGCGGATTTCCAAACCCGGCTTGCGGGTCTACGCACGCAACGATCAGGTTCCGCGGGTCCTCGGCGGGCTAGGTCTGGCAATAATCTCTACTTCAAGAGGAATAATGACCGACAAGCAGGCTCGTAAACTAAGGCTTGGCGGTGAAGTCATCTGCTACGTCTGGTAGCGGGGAGGTAGCTTATGTCGCGAATCGGTAGAAAACCAGTTCCCGTTCCGGCGGGAGTGGAAGTCACTATTGACGGGAATAAAGTGATTGTGAAGGGACCCCTTGGTATTCTGGAGCGCGAGTTTCCGGCCAGCATGTCCATCGAAAAGCAGGAGGGTGAACTGGTGGTCCGCAGACCGTCGGACGCTCCCCAAGAAAAGGCTCTGCACGGGCTCAGCCGTACGCTTCTCAACAATATGGTCGTAGGGGTGACCAGCGGTTTCGCAAAGTCCCTGGAGATCGTAGGTGTAGGCTATCGTGCGGCTAAACAGGGTCGCAAGCTTATGCTCACGATCGGATACTCCCATCCGGTGGAGGTGGAACCGCCGCCCGGATTGGAGATTGAGGTGCCCGCGATAACCAAGATCATAGTAAAGGGAACCGATAAGGAAAAGGTGGGGCAGCTTGCGGCCTTTATCAGAAGTGTGAGGGAACCGGAGCCGTACAAGGGCAAAGGTATAAGATATGAAGGCGAAAGCATCCGCCGTAAGGCCGGTAAGGCCGGCGGAAAGGTTAAGAAGTAGCTTTGGGAGGGAACAAGGCTTGCTGAAAAAGGTTGACCGGAAGGAACTTCGTGAGCGGCGGAGGCTGCGTGTGCGCAACAAGGTGCACGGTACAGGCGAGAGGCCGCGGCTCAATGTATTCCGTAGTTCGAATCATATTTACGCCCAGGTGGTTGACGATGAGAGGGGGGTTACCCTTGCCGCGGCGTCGTCCCTGTCCCCTGAACTTCACGGGAAGGTTGCCGGTGGAAACGTTCAGGGAGCGGCAGCGGTTGGGACACTCATTGCTGAAAAGGCAAAGGCGAAAGGTGTAACCAAGGTTGTATTCGACCGCGCCGGGCAGATTTACCACGGGCGGATTAAAGCTCTTGCCGAAGCCGCCCGGACGGGCGGATTGGAATTTTAAGCAAGGAGGGAAAAGGGTGTTGGAGCGAATTGACTCCTCCAAGCTGGAGCTTACCGAAAAAGTGGTTTCTATCAGACGATGCGCGAAGGTTGTGAAAGGCGGCCGCCGGTTTAGTTTCTCGGTGCTGGTGGTTGTCGGCGACGGGCAAAGTCACGTAGGTGCAGGACTTGGTAAGGCCAGTGAGGTTCCTGAAGCCATTAGGAAGGGAATTGAAGACGCAAAGAAAAGTCTGGTGAAGGTTCCGATGATCGGAACCACCATCCCGTGTGAAGCGGTAGGGCACTTCGGTGCAGGCAGGGTTCTTTTGAAGCCCGCCGCTCCCGGTACCGGAATTATCGCCGGCGGTGCGGTAAGGGCTATCCTTGAGTTGGCCGGGGTAAAAGACATTTTAACGAAATCGCTCGGTTCAAACAATCCGCATAATATGACGCGTGCGACATTTAACGCATTGGTCAATCTTAAGAGCCCGGAGGAAGTGGCACGCCTTCGCGGAACGGCCGTCAAAGATTATGCGGTCGGGAGGGAAGTCTGATGGCCCAGATTAAGATCACCCTCGTACGGAGTGTTGCCGGCGCCAATCAAAAACAACGGGCAACGGTGGAGGCCTTGGGGCTCCGGCGTATGAACCAGATGGTTGTTAAAGAGGACAGCGCGGTGATCAAAGGCATGCTGGCGAAGGTCCAACATCTGGTCAGGGTGGAAGAGGGTTAAAAGGAGAGTGGGTTACGAATGCGACTTTCGGAGTTGAAGTCGGCACGCGGTGCACGCCGTAAGGCTGTAAGAAAAGGGCAGGGCATCGGATCAGGCCTCGGCAAGACCGCAGGGAAGGGGAATAAAGGACAGAAATCCCGTTCCGGGGGTGGAGTGCGTCCCGGCTTTGAGGGTGGACAGATGCCCCTGGCGCGAAGGCTGCCGAAAAGGGGTTTTACGAATATTTTCAAGAAGGATTATGCCGAGGTCAACGTCGGCAGGCTCAATCAGTTTGAAGATGGTACTGTGGTTACACCCGCGGTTTTGCGGGAAGCAGGAATGGTGAGCAAAACCGATGCTGTCAAAATCCTCGGTGCGGGAGAGCTCAAGAAAAACCTCACCGTACAGGCGCAGGCCTTCAGTTCGGGGGCCACGCAAAAGATAGAGGCGGCGGGCGGAAAAGTTGAGGTGATTTAAGGGTGCTTGGCGGTCTAAAGACTGCGGTCAACGTCCAGGAATTACGGACGCGGCTCCTTTTTACACTGGCGCTTCTGCTGGTTTTTCGTCTTGGAGTCCATATTCCCATTCCGGGCGTTAATCCTTCGGCGGTTGCCGACCTTATAGAAAGCGGCGCTCTTTTTGGTTTTTTTGATGTGATATCAGGCGGAGCTTTTAAAAACTTTTCAGTTTTTGCCATGAGCATCACGCCTTATATAAACTCGTCCATTATAATGCAGCTGTTGACGGTCGTGATACCCTACCTGGAAAAACTGAACAAAGAGGGGGAAGAAGGGCGGAAGAAGATCATCCAGTATACCCGGTACGGCACTGTTATTCTCGCCTTCATACAGGCGATAGGGATGTCGATTTTTCTGCGCGGGGCGCTTCTTCACCCCAGTATTTTCAGCTACCTGGTAGTCGCCATCGGCTTGACCGCCGGTACGGTATTTCTGATGTGGCTGGGCGAGCAGATCACGGAAAAGGGTATCGGAAACGGCATTTCCCTGTTGATCTTCGCGGGTATTGTGTCGCGGGTTCCTGCCGGAGGGGCACGGGTTGTAGAGTATTTGCAGGCAGGCACGATCAATATCCTGAGCCTGGTTCTGTTGATAGTGATCGGCATAGCGGTCATTGCCGGGATTGTTCTGGTGAACGAGGGGCAGCGGAGGATTCCGGTACAGTATACCAAACGGGTTGTCGGACGTAAGGTTTACGGCGGACAGAGCACCCATCTGCCACTCAGGGTTAACACGGCCGGTGTTATTCCCGTCATATTCGCATCGTCGTTACTGATGTTTCCCGAGCAGGTGGCCGGATGGTTCAAAGGCAATCTGGTGGCCGACTGGTTTTCAAATTACCTCCACTGGGGCTCGGTCCTGCATACAGCCTTTTACGCGTTTCTAATCATCGGTTTTACTTATTTTTACACGGCGGTGATTATGAATCCGGTGGACGTGGCGGATAACATCAAGAAGTATGGAGGCTTTATCCCTGGAATCAGACCGGGAAAACCTACGGCGGAATACATCAGCAAGGTCTTGAGCCGCATAACTCTGGCGGGTGCTATTTTCCTTGCGTTCATCGCCATCCTGCCGAACTTTGTGCTGATGATAACGCGAATACCGAATATATATTTCGGCGGCACGGCCCTTCTGATTGTGGTCGGTGTGGCATTAGATACCATGAAGCAACTGGAGTCGCACCTATTGATGCGCAGTTATCAGGGGTTTATTAAGTAGAATGATTTCGAAGAAAACGGCACGTGAAATACGTTATATGGCGGAAGCGGGCCGGATTGTGGCGTTGACCCTGCAGGAGTTGAAGAAGGCCATAAGGCCCGGGGTTACCACGATCGAGCTTGATGCCCTTGCCGAGGAATTTATCCGGCGGCAGGGGGCAAAGCCGGCGTTCAAGGGGCTTTACGGCTTCCCGGCGACCATCTGCGCTTCCATAAACGAGCAGGTGGTACACGGTATTCCGGGATCACGCAAGCTGAAGGAAGGCGAAATAATCAGCATCGACGTCGGTACGGAAGTAAGCGGTTTTTACGGGGACGGAGCCGCTACCTATCCGGTTGGTGAAGTAAGCCGCATTGCTGCCCGGCTCTTAGAAACGACATGTGAGGCGCTCGATCAAGGAATCGCTATGGCAGTCTCGGGGAACCGTTTATCGGACATATCCCACGCCGTACAAAAGCATGTAGAGAGTCATGGGTTTTCGGTCGTACGTGACTTTGTCGGACACGGGATAGGTAAAAAGATGCACGAAGAACCTCAGATACCGAACTTTGGCCCGCCCGGACGCGGCCCGCGACTCGAGGAAGGGATGACGTTGGCCATTGAGCCTATGGTCAATATAGGCACACATGAGGTTAAGGTTCTCGAAGATAATTGGACTGTAATTACCAGAGACGGTAAGTTATCGGCCCATTTTGAGCATACTGTGGCCGTCCGGGATGGGAAGGCGGAGATCCTTACCCGTGCGTAATACGGGGGTTATGATAGATTTGATCGACGCAAAAGAGGAAGTATTGTTAGGCCGGTTGGTGAGTTCCACCGCCGGAAGAGACGCGGGGCATTATTACCTTGTTTTTGGAATTGTGTCAGAGCGTATGTTAAAACTGGTTGACGGCATTGTGCGACGAACGGAAAATCCAAAGGAGAAAAATGTCAGGCACCTGAGGTTTTATCCTGCGGTTGCACGGGAGGTAACGGAAAAATTAACAAATGGCGAGAAGCTAACAAACGCAGAAATAAGGCAGGCACTGGCGCAAATGGAAAAGCCAGAATAGGCAGGTCGGTGATCTTGGGAGGGAAGCTCCATGGCCAAACAGGATGTAATTGAGGTGGAGGGTACCGTCGTTGAACCGTTGCCCAACGCAATGTTCAGGGTTGAACTTCCCAACGGGCACAAGGTTTTGGCGCACGTCTCTGGTAAGATACGGATGCACTTTATCCGGATCCTTCCCGGGGACAGAGTGACGGTGGAGCTTTCACCATACGATCTCACCAGAGGCCGAATAGTATATCGTTACAAATAGCATCCGGTCAGGTCGTAATAGTACTGCCGCAAGGGGGGTTTGATGTGAAGGTAAGGCCGTCCGTTAAGGTGATGTGTGAAAAATGCAAGATAATCCGGCGTAAAGGGAAAGTAATGGTGATTTGCGCTAATCCAAAGCACAAGCAAAAACAAGGTTAGGGGGGTAATGGAGCTTGGCACGTATTTCCGGGGTTGATTTACCCAAGGACAAGCGGGTGGAGGTTGCGCTGACCTATATTTTTGGCATCGGCCGTTCCACCGCGAAAAAGGTTCTGGCTAAGACCAGAGTTAATCCCGACACGCGGGTGAAGAACCTCACAGAGGAGGAAGTCATCCGCCTGCGGGAGATAATCGACAGGGAACAAAAGGTGGAGGGCGACCTACGGCGTGAGACGTCGCTGAACATCAAGCGGCTGATGGAAATCGGCTGCTATAAAGGGTTGCGGCATCGCCGGGGAATGCCCGTGCACGGGCAACGTACGCGTACCAACGCCAGAACGCGCAAGGGACCGCGCAGAACAGTGGGCGTGAGGAGAAAAAAGTAGGGAGGTAAACGATGGCACGGCGTACAAGGACTAAGAAGAAGGAAAGGAAAAACATCGAGGTGGGCGTGGCCCATATCAAGTCCACTTTCAATAACACCATGGTTGCTATCGCGGATACCAACGGCAACACGGTGGCATGGGCGAGCGCCGGCACGGTTGGTTTCAAGGGCAGCCGTAAAAGCACTCCTTTTGCCGCGCAGATGGCTGCCGAAAAGGTGGCGCGCGAGGCGATGGAACACGGAATGAAAGAAGTTTCGGTACTGGTAAAGGGCCCCGGGGCGGGACGCGAGGCTGCAATTCGATCGCTTCAAGCCGCGGGTCTTCAGGTAAGCCTGATTAAAGACGTTACCCCAGTTCCGCACAATGGTTGCCGGGCGCCGAAGCGCCGGCGGGTATAGGAGGAGTTGGCATAAATGGCGCGATACACTGAGGCACGATGCCGGCTGTGTCGGCGTGAAGGGATCAAGTTGTATCTAAAGGGTGACAGGTGTTACGGCACGCACTGCGGGGTTGAGCGGCGGAACTCTCCTCCCGGACAGCAGACACGGTCAAGGCGGAAGGTCACGGAATATGCCGTCCAATTGCGTGAAAAGCAGAAGGTGCGGCGGATCTACGGAGTACTTGAAGCCCAGTTCCGTAATTACTTTGAAAAGGCCGAAAGACAGAGGGGAGTTACCGGTGATAATCTGTTAAGACTGCTTGAACGGCGCCTTGATAACGTGGTTTACCGTCTGGGACTTGCAGCTTCTCGTTCGGAGGCGCGGCAACTTATCGGACATGGCCATTTCCGGGTAAATGGGCGAAAGGTCAATATTCCGTCGTTTTTAGTGCGTATAGGGCAGAAGATTTCCATAGACAGCGCTGCCGAGTCACCCCGAATAAAGGAACTGATCGAGCGGGCATCGCAGAACACACCGCCGGCCTGGCTAAGTTACGATTCCGATTCGGCAACAGGCGAAGCGATTTCATATCCGACCAGGGAACAGATTGATATACCCGTCAAGGAACAACTAATAGTTGAGCTATACTCACGTTAGGGATTCCGGATGAGTATCGCGGGCCATAATCATGAAGAGGGTATAGGTATCTCCCTGTAGGTGACATGCTTTGTCGACAAGACCGGAGGCCGCGATAAACGAGCATGACCGGGAAGAATCAGGATACAAGAAGTCGGAAGTTGGATGATTGAATGACCTCTGACATCCTGTATCGGACTTCCAAAACAGTCGGTGGAGTTTTACGCGAGGTTCCGCGGGAGTAAATCTCCGCAAGGAGGGCGGTTTATGATTGAAATTGAAAAACCCAAGATCCAATGTGAAGCGTTTTCTCCCACAGGTGATTACGGACGTTTTGTGGTTGAGCCGCTGGAGCGCGGCTACGGTATTACCATCGGTAATTCCCTGCGCAGGGTGTTGCTTTCGTCAATCCCCGGCGGCGCGGTTACAGCGGTAAAAATAGAAGGCGTTCTACACGAATTCGCATCTGTTCCCGGTGTCCGCGAGGATGTGACGGAACTGATTTTGAACCTTAAGGGTTTAAAGATTAAGATGCACACGGACGAAGAGCGTATCCTTCGCATCGAGGCGATGGGCGAAAGAACTGTGAACGCGTCAGATATAATAGGCGATGCAGATGTGGAAATCATCAACCCGGAACATTATATAGCAAGCCTGTCGCCGGATGCCCGCCTTTTTGTGGAGATGACGGTATCGCGCGGGAGAGGTTACGTACCGGCAGAACGGCATAAGGCCGAATTCGTCATCGGCGTGGTGCCTGTCGATGCGGATTTCTCCCCTGTCAAAAAGGTCAGTTATAATGTTGAAACCATACGCATCGGACCGGCGACCGATTACGACAAACTGGTCCTCGAGGTTTGGACCAACGGCTGCGTCAGGCCCGATGAAGCGGTAAGTTTGGCCGCACGCATTCTCTACGAGCATTTCCATCTTTTCGTCGGCTTGAGCGACACGGTAAGCAAGATGGAAATAATGGTGGAAAAAGAAGAAGAAAAGAAGAACAGACTGCTGGAGATGCCGATAGAAGAGCTGGATCTGTCGGTGCGCTCGTATAATTGTCTAAAACGCGCCGGTATTAACACCGTGGAGGAATTAATTGAGCGCGACGAGGAAGAAATGATCAAAGTCCGAAACCTTGGGAAAAAATCGCTTGAAGAGGTAAAATTAAAGCTTGCTGAACTCGGGCTTTCGCTAAGAAAAAACGGCGAGTAAGTGAAGGATGGAAGAAAAAGCACTCTCAGGAATCATTGGTAAGGGGGGTCAGACGGAGATGGGCTATAGAAGGTTCGGGGTTTTGGCCGGGCACAGGAAGTCGATTTTGAGAAACATGGTTACATCGTTATTTAAAGAAGAAAAGATAACCACAACGGAGACCCGGGCAAAAGAGGTAAGGAGCATAGCGGAAAGAATGGTCACCCTGGCGAAACGAGGCGACTTGCCGGCGCGCCGGCAGGCGCTCCGATATATTTATGATGAAGAAGTCGTGCAGAAGCTTTTCAACAACATCGGACCGCGTTACCAGACTAAACCCGGAGGTTATACACGCATGCTGAAAATAGGGCAGAGACGTGGCGACGCGGCTGAGATGGTGGTTTTGGAATTGGTGTGAACGAGGTACGTGAACGCAACGTCGCACTAAGAATTACTTATGATGGTACCACCTTCCACGGCTTTCAGAAGCAACCCGGGTTAAGAACCGTGCAGGGGGTGCTGGAAGAGCAAATCGAGCGCCTGAGCGGCGCTTCCTGCCCCCTGAAGGCCGCGGGCCGGACCGATGCGGGAGTGCACGCGCGGGGACAGGTTGTTTCCTTCGGCCTTAAGGGGTGGCAGATCCCGGCGGCACGGTTGGTTCCGGCGTTGAACGGCGCGTTACCGGCAGAAATTAGTATTTTGGAGGCGGCTGAGGTTCCTTTAGGATTTCACCCGCGTTATGACGCCGTAAGTAAGACTTACCGCTATACAGTTTTTCGGCGGGCAGTACGTTGCCCGCTTTCGCGTCTTTATTCGCTCCATTTTCCGGAAGCGCTTGATGTCGGGCTGATGCGGGCGGTGGCGTCCGATCTCAGCGGCAAACACGATTTCAGCGCCTTCCAGAATACCGGCCGGCCGGTAAAGTCGGCGGTGAGGACGCTTATGGAAGCTCGAATAGTGGAAAATTGGCCGTATATGTATTTTGTTTTTACTGCGGAAGGGTTTCTATACCAGATGGTACGAATTCTTGTGGGCACCCTGATGGAAGTCGGGCGTGGCGTACGGGATCGCATGGTCGTGCAACAGGCGCTAAAAAACGGGAACAGGCGCCTCGCAGGACCCACGGCGCCTGCTCAAGGGTTATGCCTGGAACGGGTGGTTTACGAGCGGGAGATATTTGGGGGGGTGAAATCCAGCGCAAGAATTCAGTAGATAAAATTCAGAAGTTAGAAGTCGATAATGACTACTGACTACTGGATTCTTAAAGTCCTGCGAATTGACGATTCACGCCTTGAGGAGATATAATGAGATTGAGGATTTGTTAGGGGTGAGAAGCCGTGCCGATGAAGGTGATTTGTGAGAACCGCAAGGCGCGGCATGATTATTTTATCTTGGAAACCTTTGAAGCCGGGATGGCGCTCACCGGGACCGAGGTAAAGTCAATGCGCGCGGGTCGGGGAAATCTCAAGAACAGTTACGCCCGGGTTGAAAAGGGTGAACTGTGGTTGTACGAAATGCATATAAGTCCCTACGAGCAGGGAAACCGTTTCAATCATGAGCCCAAACGACCGCGGAAGCTGTTGATGCATAAAAAAGAGATACTCAGGCTCTATGGATCGACGCGGGAGAAGGGACTGGGCCTGGTGCCCCTGCGGTGTTACTTTAAAGACGGCAGGATCAAGGTGGAAGTCGCGTTGGTAAGGGGTAAGAAGGAATACGACCGCCGGGAGGATATCGCGGCCCGCGATGCCAAGAGGGAAATGGAGCGTGCAGTGCGGCGCGAGCGCACGGTTTAAAGTTGCGAGTTCCGCGTTGCAGGTTGCCGGTTAAAAGCATGCTATTAGCAATCAGCGCTCAGCTTATAAAGTGTCGGCTTTAATAACCTTGAACCTTGAACGGACACAAAAGGTCTATCAGCTTCAGCTTGAACTTGGAACGGTCCCCAAAAGTTTATCCAAATTAGCTCAAAATGGGGGCGACAGGCTTCGACGGGGGAAACGGAGACAGGAGCAGCGAGCCGGGGTTGCTGCCAGCCCGTAATACGGCGGCGAAACAATAACAGCCAAAAACGATCTAGCCCTAGCCGCATAAGCGGCTAGCATCCTTCCTGCCCTCGCCTGCGGGGCGGGGAAAGGGTGTCGATTAGCAGGCTCCCCTTAAGGCTCATCCCGGAAGCCTTAAGGTAAATTAACGGGATAGCTTCGCCGGAGCCCGGCTGCGGGCGCCGGTTGGGCGAAAAACAATACGCAGCCTGCGCTCGGAGAAGCTGCTGTAGTCGGTCTCTCGGACGGGGGTTCGATTCCCCCCGCCTCCACCACTCATTACCACAGACACTTTAAAGGTTATTTCGATGATGTCTGTGTTAATAATAACTGATTCTACAAGTCTTTGAACCGCTTGCTTCTGGCGAAGCGGTTCATCTGATTCTAAGAGCGTATACAGCACTTTAAATAATTCTCTACGGCCTCTTCAGTAAAAAAATTTCTTTCCTGTTTTAGCGCCATTCTCTGAGCCGACGAAAAAAGCGGGGAGAGAAGATCACTGCCTGTCTCGGCTTTATTAGATTGGACTTCAACGAAAAGCTACTACCACGCGAGAGGGCGGAGGAGATCGCCCGGGGCTATGGTGAGGAAATTTTTAATGAGGTACTCAAACGTCTGTACAAGTCTTCTATGGGTGTTGATTTTGGTGACATACAAATAACAGCCATTTAAGCTAATCAATATTATGCTGCTCATCCTCTAGAAGGGAACTTGCAAAAATATAATGCGAAAACGATTTGTTAAAACTATATTTAGTAAAATGCTTAACGATTGGTTTTCAGCGAAAAAGGTGTTTTTATTGGATTACGGTAATAGCACTGAAAGAATTTCTGCTATGGATTTAATTATGCAGGTTCAAGCAGAGACAGAAATGCTTTTAAGTCCGGTTTTCTTTGGTCCATTTAGATGTTGATATTTATAAGAGTACTTTAGATTGTCTTGATTTTTTCTACTCTAGAGTAAATACAGGCAGCGTAATACTTATTCATGATTATGTTCAAGCTGCGGGAGTCAGAAAAGCTTTTGATGAGTTTTTTTCTAATAAACCAGACCTTATTATTGAACTTCCGGGACTTTATTGTCTGATGGTGAAAGTATAGTTTATTCAACACACTTTCATTAGGGTAAAAACGGCCACAAACCCATTGTCATTGTCGACCACATCACCGGTCTCATAAAAGTACGGGCAGCCGATCGGGCTGCCCATGTTATTGATCCTACGGTTAATTCGGGAAGCTTTGCAGTATAAGTAACTATCCCGTAAGTTTCACTCTTCTCGTGCCGAAAGCTTCCCCGGACCTTGAGTCGTGAGTGAAGGTGTGGTTGCCGCCCGTAATGGTAAAACGCTGGGTGACCAGTGAGCCGTAGAAGTCGCAGTTGCCTCCCGTCATATTAATTGAACCGTTGGGAGCATACAGAACGCCGTCAAACTCTTTAGAACTCCCTCCGGTTATGTTGATATTGCCGCCGGCGTAAAGAGCAACCAAATCGCTTGTGGGCGTCTGGTATTTAAAACCACCGCCGGTCAAGTTGATGTTTCCGGTAGCCACAATACTGCCCCGACCCTCAACCTTGCTGCCGGTAAATGATATATCCCCATTCACATACATAATTCCGTTAAGCGTCAGTTTATCGCCGGTAAAACTTTGACTCGTACTGTAGTATACAGCCGCACGATCTCTAAAGTCTTGAAGGTCGTATTCCGGGATTGGCATTACGGAGGTTGGTGAAACTAAGTTGTAACTGTGATGGCCACCCGTTTTGTGGAATGACCCGTTTGTGATCAAATCGCCCCAGGTATTATTGCCGCCGGTGACCGTTATATCTCCGACACATTCGTAGTCGTCATTAAAATCCCGGTTTCCTCCGGTAAACGTCGTATAGCCATTAATGTGAACCTTCCCGTTAACAGTCCAGTTTCCGCCGGTATCCGTAAACGATTGACTTTCGCCCGCTGAAAAAATCACGTAGTCGAAAGACGGATCTGCCGTTGACGTCACCGCCGCCGTGGCGTTTCCGGAGATGTTCCACGAAGATAACCCTAAAACCGACCCGAAGATCGGTGATACAGATACAGTTTTGCTGCAGGTAATGGTCATGTTATCAGAAGAAACAGTGACGTCCGAGGTGGCAAGAGTAATACCGTTATTGCCCGCGAAGGCGATTGCATCGTTTCGCGCCTGTGCGGTGTTATCCGGCAGAGACTGGACTCCGGCCAGGACGGCGGCGTCCAGCGCATTTTGCAGTTTGGTCTTCTGAAGGTAACCGTATCCGACATCGATCGTCAATCCAAGGAAGCCTATCATCACTGCCAGCGCAAAAGCAAACAATACAACTACGGATCCTTTTTCATTCTTAATCAGTTTTTTTACCGGTCGGAATATTTTTTGCCGCCTCATCCTTCAACCTCCCATGTACCGTGAGTGACTTTGGACGCAAGTAAGAAGGTTTCTCTTAATATGTAATACAATATGTAGATGCGATTTTAGACCTATAAGCTTATTATCTGATTAATTTCGACAATCTTTAGTTAACGGGCTTCTTCCTTAATAAACCAGTCAAAGGGCAGTGTCTTAACCCGTGGGTTGTCGAAGATAAAGACGCCTGTCAGGGCAACATAAAAAGGATGTGTTTATTTAGGCGCCGTTGATAAGCTGGGCATTTCGGATGTCGAATACAGGAGGTAAGAAGTCGGATTTCTTGAAGGAATTAGCCGTTATAAATTCCCCCGTTGAATCTAATCTCTGTTCTGGTTTCCGATGTCTAAATTGCGGCGTTTTGCCAGTGAAACGCTAAGCAACGGTTACATGTGGGATTGGTAAAGACCGGACGAGGTGACGTCTGTGTTCGAGGTGTTATACCGGACCGTTCTAATCTATTTTGTGGTACTCATAATGATCAGGCTGATGGGCAAGCGCGAGATAGGGCAGCTTTCACCCTTCGACTTTGTGGTGGCCATCATCATTGCGGAAGTGGCGGCACTGCCGATGGAGTCAACGGATATCCCTCTCTTGCGCGGGCTACTGCCCCTGTTTATCCTGGCCTTTCTTGAAATAGCGTTTTCCTACGCGGCGCTGCACAGCCGCTGGCTCAGGCAGGTTATGTGCGGGTCGCCGCAGGTTGTGATAAAAGACGGACAAATACTGCGTGCGGAAATGAGACGGGCGCGTTACAATATCGACGACCTTTTGAGTCAACTCCGCGAAAAAGGATATCTGGATCCGGGCGAGGTGGCTTTTGCGGTTTTGGAAAACTCGGGAAGACTCAGCGTTGTTCCCCGAAGCGATAATAGACCGGTGATCCGCAAAGATTTGGGCCTCGGTTCCGGGTCGGATACAAGAGATGAAGAACTGCCGTACATTCTGGTAGCCGACGGGGAGGTGCTGACGCGAAACCTGTCGGCCATCGGGAGAGACGGTACATGGCTGGAGAAAGAACTTCAAAAACGCGGCCTGACATCGGAACAGGTGTTTTTGGCCACCTACTCACGGGACCGCGGGTTTTTTGTAAGTAAAAGGGAAGGATTTCATCGTAAAGCGGCGAAAAAATAAGGAGTCTCACATGTCGTATTCAGCGGTACCATGAAGGATGGAAATATATACGCTTAAGCGTGTTGCTTAGCTGCAGAAGTGGTATATAAATGGAGCGCGCGAAGCTTATCGCGGCGTCCAGCAAAAGAAGTAGTGTTTTCAAAGTGTATCTCGGGAGCTTTGTAGTATTGGATTTCCCAAAAATAATGGTGAGAATCCAGGGATAAAGGGCTTTCACATACTAACTACCGACTATTAAGTTCCATTTTTCCCTATGAGCCCTTGAGGAGGAAATCATGAACCTCGGGCGCCGCGAGCAGTTGTTGATTTTGCTCCTGGCGGTGGCGGTGGCCTTCGGACTGGGAGCCAAATACACGCTTTACCGGCAGATTCCGGTAAGCCAGCCGGCGGTGGAAAAAAGCGATACACCCCCTCAGATTCGCGTCCACGTTTCCGGCGCGGTATACCGACCGGGGGTTTATCTTCTCCCGCAGGGGAGTCGGGTGATTGACGCGGTGGAGAAGGCCGGCGCATCGACAGACGCCGATCTGGATGCCATGAACCTCGCGCAGTTTCTCGAAGACGGGCGCAAGGTGCCGGTACCCCAAAAGATCAAAACGGAGGGACAGTTATTGCCGGATTCTTCGAATCCTTTTGTTGCGCCCGTGCCAAGGGCCGGACCCGCAACTGTCAACGGAGGAACCGGTACCGGCGTCGTCGCCAGGGTGAACATAAACACCGCGGACTCGGCGGCCCTGGATACTTTGCCGGGAGTAGGACCCGCAACGGCTCAAAAGATTATTGAATACCGCACGGCCAACGGTCAGTTTGCGTCCGTCGACGATCTGATAAACGTAACCGGAATCGGGGAAAAGAAACTGGAGCAACTAAGAGATTATGTCTTTATACAGTAATTCACGCACACCCGGGTAGTGCTGATGGAAGCTACAACCGAATCCAAGGATAATTCCCGAGCAGGAAATAACCTTGCAATCTCCCCGCTTGTAACGATTTCCTTCCTTTATGCGTGTGGTTGTTTTTTAGCGCCTAACTTTCCCATTCCCGGAAGCGCGGCATTTTTAGCCGCCCTTTTCACCCTGATGATCGCCGGTATAGGGTACTTCTACTCTTACCGGAGCAACCACCGGGTGCTTTATTTACTGTTTTTTTTGTTGGGAATACTGTCCGCGCGCATGGCGCTGATCGAGGCGGCAAGCCCGCTTGCGGAGTTCTCGGGACAGGGCGTGGCACTGACCGGAAGCGTTGCGACAGAACCCGATATACGTTCCGGGGAGGCGCGGTACGTTATTCGCGTGGCGGAAGCACATGTTGGAGAAAAGGCCTTCAAGGGCGGCAAGGTGCTGGTGGTGGCCCGTGACCCCGGGAAGGTTTTCGGGTACGGCGACTCCTTAAAGGTTCGGGGGGTCCTGCGTTCCGTACCGCCACCGGGGAACCCTGGCGATTTCGATTACGCGGCGTATCTTGCACGGCACGGTATAGGCATAATGGTTTACACGCGCGGTGACGGAGCGGTGCTAACCGGGAGCACGTGGTCGAATCCCTTAGCGGTCCTGTCGCTGAAGATAAAAAACAAAATTTTCGGGGTTTTGGACAAGCTTTTCAGCGCCGAGCACAGCGCGCTTCTGAAAGGCATTGCCTTCGGCACCCGCACCGCTATTGACCCTGCGGTCAATGAGGCGTTCGTAGAAACCGGTGTGGTTCATATTCTAAGCGTGAGCGGTCTGCATGTGGGGTTGGTTCTCGGTTTCATCTTCGGGTTGACCCATATCTTGAAGATGCGATCCGGAACAACGATCCTTACAGTCGTCACCGCCCTGTTGGTATACGATTTAATGGTGGGATTGAGCCCGCCGGTGATCAGGGCTTCGGTAATGGCCGTGCTGCTGTTGTGGGCGCGACACGTTGGACGCGAACGGGATTGGCCCACGGCGGTCGCCGTCGCCGCCCTGATAATCCTCCTGGCCAACCCTCTGGCGATTACAGACGCAGGGTTTCAGCTGTCATTCGCCGCCACCTGGGGGATTCTCTTCCTCGGTCCGGAAATGGTCAAGCAGATCGAACGCGTGCCGTTGGGGTGCAAACCGGGATTGAAAAAGGCGCTCGCCTGGGGTGTGGCCGTGCCGCTTAGCGCGCAGTTGTCCACACTGCCCCTGGTCGCCATACACTACAACCTGATATCACCGGTGGCCCTTCTGGCGAATATTGCAGCCGTCCCGCTAACCGGAATCATCCTGCTGCTGGGGATTCTGGCGGCGGTTTCAGGACTGGTTTTTATGCCGTTGGGACAGGTTTTGGCGGTTCCGGCGGGCCTAAGCCTCGATCTGTTTTTATATCTGGTGCGGTTGTTCCGGCACCTGCCGGGAGCCGTTATTTATGTCCCTTCCTTTCCCTGGGCGATCGTGGGTCTATGGTTCGGCCTTCTTTATCTGGTTGTAATGAAGCTTTCAGGCAGGTCGATGAAGCTCGGCGCCGCGGTTTCCGTGCGATCCTGTGGTTCGTGGGCCGCCCGTTCAGCGGTTTTCGTGCTTGTGGTATTGGCCTGGATGGGGCTCATCCGCTGGATGGGCGGGCCCGACACATCCCTGCGGGTGGAGTTCATAGATGTCGGTCAGGGTGACAGCACCCTGATACGTACCCCGGGCGGGCGGGTGATTCTTATAGACACCGGGGGAACGGCAGGGGAACTTACCGGAAAGACCGCGGAAGGCACCGGGATGCGTGTGGTACGGTACCTGCGCCGGGAGGGGGTCAGGAGAATCGATGTGCTGGTCTTAACCCACCCGCACGAGGACCACTGCGGCGGGACGAGGGCGGTGGTCGAAAGGCTGCCGGTGAAGCTGGTGGTGGTGCCGCCGTTGGAGCGCGGGGTGGACGAGGCTTACGACGGTCTTCTTGAACTTGTCCGCAAGAAAGGGATTGCGGTATCGACAGCAAGCGCCGGGGACAGCCTAACCGTCGACCCGGCGATTGAGGTGTCGGTACTCGCGCCGTTTAAACCGTTGAGCCGTGACCCTGAGGATTTTAATGACGAATCACTGGTTCTTCAGTTAAGCGGCAAAGGTAAGAGTATCCTTCTTGCCGGTGATTTGCAGGAAGAAGGGCAGCGGCGCCTCCTGCAATATGGGAGCGCCCTGAAGAGCGACGTGCTTAAGGTGCCGCACCACGGGTCGGCGTTATTCCTGCCCGCCTTTTATAAAATGGTTCAACCGGAATACGCCGTGATATCCGTGGGTCCGGGAAACCGTTACGGAATGCCGTCTACGAAAGCCGTAAGCGAGCTCGAGCGTCTACCGTCGAAGGTTTACCGGACGGACAGGGACGGGGCGGTCCAGATGCGTTTCGATGGAAGGGAAACGCGCATTAAAACAGGACGAAAGGAACTCCGTCCCGCCGCTTAAAGGGTCCCCGAAGCCGCGCTGCTTTACAACCTGATCCTGCCGGAAATACCTACACCTACATCCGCATGAACACTGAGTTAAAAAAAACCTTCGCTGTGTGTGTCGTATTCGGTGACTATAGTACTATTAGATAATAAATATTAATATATGCCATAACCGGCAGGAATGGCCATGACAAACATCGAAAAACATTTCTCGGCGCTTGTGCATAAGTCGTGTTTACAGCAGATGCCCAAGTTTTAAAGCCGGGAGGAGGTGATGTTGCTTTATATTATAAATCAACTTGCTTAAAGGCCGGAGGAGGAAAGGGTAATGAAAAACAGAGTCAAGAAGTGCTTGTTATTTGCCGTGTGCCTGATTTTGATTCTTTCGGTGGCGTCGTGGGCGATGGCCGAAACAGATATTAAGGTAGTGGTAAACGGCGAAGAAATCAGCTTTG
>JBFMBK010000025.1 GCA_040755295.1 Bacillota bacterium
TCGACTACCAGTACGAGCTCTGCTTCAAGTGCCACTCTTATTACAGCTACCGGACAAGCCCGCCTACGTGGCCCAGCCGCTCCCCGTGGTTGGAAACCGACCAGGCGAAGGAGTTCAGCCCGAACAATCCTGCATATCACTTGGTCGCGGGGGAAAGCGTGTATAGTAATTGGCGGTTTGATGACTTTAACGGCTCAGGATTCTACGGCAAGTTCACCGGTACGGATAGGAACGGAAACCCGTGGGCGTGGGACAGCCGTCTTTACTGTACCGACTGCCACGGCAGCGACAGCGCCAGCGTCCACGGACCGCACGGGTCCGGCTTTACTTCCATTTTAAAAGGGCCGTGGTTATACAGCGAGACCGACGAGTACTCGGGTACCGGCGGCACGTCGAATAACGCCGGCGACCACCTGTGTTACCTTTGCCACGACCAGACTTTTTACGACAGCGATACCGAAAAAGGAAGCGCGGCCTTACGCTCCAGATTTTACGGTAGTAACGGGGCGACCGCGTACAAGTTTAATTACCATACAGCACATAGTCATCTTGCCTGCGCCGCCTGCCACACTGCAATTCCGCACGGCTTCAGCAGGAGGAGTCTGTTAGTTACTACAGCGGAAGATGTGCGTTACAGCATTGCCAGCGTCTTAGTCTTTAGAAGCTTCCCTGACCCGGGCCAGTGGGACTGCAACAGTTGTGACGCTGGAGTACACTAAACAATTAATTGGCTTGTATGCCACCGCCATGCCGTCGCTGGTTCGCCGGAGGGGCCGCACGGTTCAGCGAACACTTCCATGTTGCGTGATACGTGGTCGCGTAGCTCTTCAGGCAAATCATCAGGTACCGGGGGTAGCGGTGACACGTCCGGGCATCTTTGCTTCGTGTGTCATGACTACAATTTTTATTCTGAGCATAATAATAAAAGTTGCTTCCCTGGATACGCGTTGAAGTTTTCAGGCACTATGGGCGGGACTTGGTACAAGAACCTTCATGGTGTACTTTACAACAGTTATGTTTGTGCCGTCTGCCACAGCGCGATCCCGCACGGCGGCAGCAGGAGGGGATTGCTGGTCACAACGTCGGATGCTTCCCAGTACTGCGCCGCCTCGAGAATCCTCAGCTTCTTCAGTATACCCGCACCAGGCAACTGGGCCACGGGAGGAAACTGTAATAGCAATTGCCACGGCATCTCCATGCACTAAAGCGTTTTAACGTTATCGGGAGTAAATTCTCAAATAGTGCCCGTTAGGACTTCGACTTAACCTGTTTTTTATACCTTATTCCGTCGGGTAGAAGCGGTCGATGGACCCGAGAGATATATACGTCACCATTGGCGTCCAATGCAAAGACAGCTTCCCAGCCCGCCTCCGGCACTTTAAAAACCTATACGGTCTGCCACAGCAGCCTCCCAGACATTTGTATCGAAACAATAAAGGAAAACCGGCTGTAAACGGAGAAATAACGATTGTCAGTCGGTTTTTTTATAATGTTTAACACCACAGGCACGGGGATATTTTTGTAAATGCAGCGTACCCTTAACACGCGAAAAAGGTCTTATGCCATTTCCATCGCATTGATTCTATTTGCCGTGGCACTCGCGCTCCTCGCCCCCGAAGAACAGACCCTGGGGCGGTATATCAGGCTTATTTATATCCACGCCGCGGTCACCTGGGTCGGCCTTTCGATGTTTGGGTTATCCGGAGTTTTCGCGTTCCTTTCCTTTTTCGCCGGGCTTAGGCCGGACAAGGCAAAGGGGCAGAATCTTAAGGATATATTGACCGACCTTTCCTCCGCCGGCCAGTCGACCGCAGTCCTGTTCTGGGCAGCCAGCGTAGCCCTGGGGTCGGTCGCGGCTTATCTCACCTGGGGCGGAAACTGGTGGATTGAGCCCCGGATAAAGCTTGCGGTGTTCATCCTTATCCTCGCTCTGTTTATTTACCAACTGAGGCAGATGACAGGAAAAAGCTCACTGCTTGCGGGGTTGAACTTCGGTCTGCCCCTCTCGATCCTGTTACTGCTGTCGGTTACCGGAAAGCTTGTTCACCCGCACAACGCCTTCGCGCAATCCGATTCGGTCCGGATGAAGCTGTTCGCCGCGCTTATCACGCTTCTATTCGTTTCTGCGGCGGCTAACTGCCTGTACCTGTTTTTTTCGCGGCAAAGACTCCGGAGGGTCTGAACGCGAAAATTTTATCCGGCGCCTTTGCCTTTTAAACCGGTTTGTGTTGACCCGGCAGGGTTTTAAAACTATACTACGTTCGGTGGCAATGTATATTTATCCGAACGTCGACTGCCGAACGGTTTATAATTTTAAGTGGTTTATGCGGCAACGGGGGCATCGGGCGACCGCTTCGGGTTCTCCGATGCTACGAAAGATAAACGACTACTTCTAAAGGTTGGATATCAACCGCGAGAAACAACTTTGACTAACGAGGAGAGATTTAGATGGTTGACAGGAAGAGCCAGACGCGTCTGCTGGTTGTTACGATTATCATACTTGGTATCGTCGGTTATATGATATACAACTCATCCACATCATCCTACGCCTACTTCAAAAAGGTGGGAGAAGTCAGCGCCGACCCCAACCTGATCGGCAAATCGATCAAAGTGGGCGGCAAGATAGTAAAGAATTCAATCGTCCAGACCGGGCGAAAGTATACCTTTAAAATCAGTGAGCAGGGCAAGCAGTTAACGGTTGTTTATTCGGGCCAGCTGCCTTCTACCTTCGGCGATGAGGTATACGCCATCGCGGAAGGCAAGCTCGTCTCCTCCGACACGCTTGAGGCCAAAAGCGTTATTACCCGGTGTCCCTCGAAATACGAATCCAAGAAGGCAGAGGTTGAGTAATTTATGCATATCCTTGGTTTAATCGCTCTCATTATCTCGGTCGCTTTGTCCCTTTGCGCCGCCTTTATGTTTTTCGCCGGTAACCAATCAAACAAGGGAGAGCTCCCGTACAAGGCGGCCAGCCGGCTCATGATCTGGCAGTTCCTTACCCTCACTCTTGCCGGTTTGGTTTTGTTGATCGCGTTTTTAACCGATGATTTCTCCTTCGCTTACGTCGCCGAGCACTCCGCGGCGCAAATGAGCTCTTTTTATAAAGCGTCCGCCTTCTGGGCCGGTCACGAGGGCTCGCTTCTTCTCTGGCTCTGGATGCTCTCGGGTTTTACATCAGTCCTGTCCCTGCTTAACCTTAAAACAACCGACCGGCTTAATTCACTCGCCCTGTACCTTTCAAATTTCGTTCAGCTCTTTCTGGCGATCACCATCATGGCCGCCACCAATCCGTTTGAGGCCGCGGGATACACCGCAACCGGCGCCGGGCTCAACCCGCTGCTGATGCACTGGGCGATGGTCGTCCACCCGCCTACCCTTTTCATGGGTTATGCCGGCCTTACCATCCCGTTCGCCTTCGCGATCGCCGCGCTGCTCGACAGAAACGCGTCGACGGACTGGATCAACAAGGCACGCGGTTGGATGCTTTTCGCCTGGCTTTTCCTTACCGTGGGCATATTCCTGGGCGCGGTCTGGGCCTACGTCGTTCTCGGCTGGGGCGGGTACTGGGGCTGGGACCCGGTGGAAAACGCGTCGATCCTGCCCTGGCTCGCCTGTACGGCGCTTCTGCACACCTTTACCATGTACCGCCGCAGGGGCGGCATGAAGCTGTGGGCGGTAGCCCTGGCTTCGTTTTCGTTCCTGATGTGCTTCATGGCCACGTTCATCACGCGTTCGGGCCTGATCCAGTCCGTACACGCGTTTCCCGATCTCCGTTGGGACCTTACACTTCTCTTCGGCGGCTTTATGTTCGCCGCCGCCGGGTTAACGGTTTACCTCATGAGAACAAGGAAAAAGGAGTTTGCGTCCGGAGAGTTCTTCAGCGATTTCCTTTCCAGACATTTTACCTATTATTTGAACAGTTTGTTGCTGGTGCTCTTTGCCCTGGTTATTCTGGGCGCCACGGTGATTCCGCCGTTTTTCCAGACCGTGCTCGGACCTGAGTTTTACAACCGGCTCGCGGGCCCCCTCGGGTTGGTTTACCTGTTGATAATAACCATTTGCCCGTTTCTCGGCTGGACTCAAACCGACCGCGGAAAACTGCTGAAGCAGCTTGCGCTTCCGTCTGCGGCCGCCGTGGTTGCGGCAATCGTTCTCTATCCCGCCTGGGGGGATAACATTATCGGCTTTTGCACCATAACGGCGTCGATTTTCGCCGTGACCGCCGTGCTGGAACTCTTTTATCTACTGGCAGGTACGAGGGCCAGGAACCATGGAACAGGTTATTTTACAGCGCTGGCAGGGCTCTTCAAGCACAACCGCAGCCAGGCCGCCGGGTATATGAGCCACCTGGGTATGGCGATCTTGATGTTCGGTATCGCAGGGTCCATGCTTTATGTACAGGAGATCCCGACCGTTATCACTCATCCGGATCAGGTTGTTCGGGTAGACAACTACAACCTGGTGTTTAAAGGAATGCGGGAGGAACAACGGCCCGGCGAGTATGTTTACAGCGGTGTCCTCCAAATGAGGGACCGCGAGAACGGGGATGAATTCGTTCGCGAATTAAAGCCGCAGTTCATATACCACGAGATCCAGGGACAGCAAACCACAAATGCGGCGATACACACCGAGGTGTTCCGCGACATCTTCGTCGTGTTTAACGGCATGGACCGATACGGCAACCTCTCCCTGGACATAAAGATCAACCCGCTGATTTCGTTTGTATGGGCCGGGAGTCTGATCCTGGTGCTCGGCACTTTGATTGCTATGTGGCCTAAAGCGACCGCAAGGGAAGAGTTCTGAGTTACGAGTTCGGCGTCCTCAATACAAAATGACAGAGCCGTTTTTATCAGGGTGGCAAAGGAAAGGCAAAGCCTATTATTATGAGCGCGGTCCCGGAAATCGAAGTAAAAAACCTCTCTAAATTCTTCGGAAAACGGAAGGTTCTCGACAGGGTATCGTTCAGCCTCGACAAAGGGGGTTTTATTTCTTTATTCGGGCCCAACGGCGCGGGGAAAACAACCCTTATTAAAATCATGTCCACGCTTATGGCGCCCAGCGAGGGAGAGATACGGCTGTCGGGTATGGACCCGCGAAAAGACTCGGCGGCGATCAGGGCAAAAATCGGGCTGATCTCGCACAACCCCTTGCTTTACATGGACCTCAGCGCCGAGGAAAACCTGAGGTTTTACGGCGACATGTACGGTGTCGAGGAACTCGATGCGCGGATCAACGACCTGCTCGACCGGGTGGAACTGACGCACCGGCGTTATGACCTGGTGCGGACCTTTTCCAAGGGCATGATTCAGCGTCTGGCGATAGCCCGCGCGCTTCTCCACATGCCGTCGGTTCTGTTTCTGGACGAACCGCACAACGGCCTGGACCCGAACGCCGTGGAGATTTTTGAGAATCTGCTGGACGGCATCAGGAAGGACCACACCTTTATCATGGTCACCCATAATATAGAACGCGGTCTGGAGCTTTGCTCCAAAGCCATGATCCTATATAACGGCCGGGTCGTCTTCCATCAGGACCGGGCAGGGTTTGATGCCGACACGTTTAAGGAGACTTACCGCAAGCACGTAAGAGGTGACGCCTAGTGTCCGCCGGCCGCCAAATTTTCGCCATTATCAGAAAAGACATAATCGCCGAACTGCGGACCAAAGAGATGGTCGTTTCCATGCTCCTATTCATCCTGCTGATCATGGTCGCTTTCAGGAGCGCGTTCGGCGAACTCGGCGACATTACGGAGTTCGCCGGCGGTTTGCTCTGGATCGCCTTCTTGTTTACATCGCTTTTGGGTTTGAACAGGTCCTTTGTTCACGAGAAGGACGAGGGCTGCCTGGAAGGCCTGCTTCTCTCGCCGGTTGACCGTCCGAATATCTTCCTGGGAAAGATGATTGGAAATCTTATTTTCCTTTCGATAGTGGAATTGCTGGCGATCCCCCTTTACATCACCCTGTTCAATCTTTCGATAAAGGGCTCGGTACCTTTATTCATCGCAGCGGTGCTGCTGAGCGATGTGGGGATATGCGCCATCGGGACGCTGCTTTCCACCATATCCATCAATACTAAGTTGAGGGACATGCTGCTGCCGCTTATCTTTCTGCCGGTCAGCTCCCCTTTGCTGATCGCCGCAGTGGTCGCCACGAACAAGATAATGAGCGGCGCGACAGGTCCGGAATTTGAACCCGCTCTAGACGCCATTAAGCTGCTGGCGGCTTATGATATAATATTTTTGCTATTAGCATACGCGCTTTATGATTTTGTTATAGGGGAGTGAAAAATGAAAAGGACCATAACCATATTACTGTTAACCGGCGGCGCTTTGCTGTTGACGGGACTGGCGCTCGCGTTCCTGGTTGCGCCGACGGCCGTCGGGCAAAAGGGTGTGGAGATTTTCAGCCAGAAGATATTCTACTTTCACGTCCCGGTTTCGGAGACATCCCTTCTGGCATTCATCCTCGGGGCGGTTTTCGGCGTGCTGTTTCTGGTTAAGAAAAGCCCGAAGTACGATTTCCTAAGCCTCGCAGCGGTGGAGGTCGGCTTTGTCTTCGGCCTGCTGGTTGAATGGACGGGCATTATCTGGACGCGAGCCGAGTGGGGCGTGTGGTGGACGTGGGAACCGAGGCTTACCTCCTTTTTCATTCTAATGCTCATGTATGCTGGGTATTTCGTCCTTAGATCCTCCATTAACGAGGAAAGCGCCAGGGCGCGGTTCAGCGCGGTCTATTCAATCGTTGCGGCGGTCAATGCACCTCTTACTTTTTTCGCTATAAGGCTTATCCCTTCGGTCCATCCCGTCGTCTTCGACAGCTCGGGCGCTCACATGGAACCCTCCATGCTTGCGGCCTTTCTCGTATCGATGTTCGGAATGCTCATCTTCTCGACGGCGCTCATACTGATACGATATCAGCTGCAAACCGCACGGGAGGAGCTTGACTATTTAAAGAATGAACTTTAGGCAAGAACTAACAAAAGAATAAAATATCTGAGACCGTGAAAAACAAGCATGACGCGAAAGGCAAAGCCGGACACAGTAAGGGGAAGTTTTGCAGCGGTCTCCCCTGGAGGTTGATGAAAATGGGGTTCAATGAAGCCCTGCCGTACGTGGTGGGAGCGTACATGGGCATCTGGGTGGTCCTTCTCGGTTATGTGACAGTGTTGAACAACAGGCTTTCAAAGGTTAAAAAAGAGCTGGGCGCGCTCAGTGAAGCTTTTGAAAAAAGAGGGAAGAAATAGGTTTAAGGCTTGCAGTCTAAAATATATTGCGAGTTGGAGTTAAGTCCTGAGTCCGGCATCGGGAATTAGAAACCGAAATAAGCGAGTTGCAGGAGTAAAAAGCCGGCCATAAAGCCGGCTTTCTCAATGTACAAGGAAATTATGCTTTTGCGTTATTTGCATAAGTGTGATTCTGACCGTATTTTGAAAAATAAAATAGTTTTCTTGGTTATCTTGGCGTCTTGGCGGTTAGAAAAGTCTTATTGGATAAGGCCCCGGCGCCATCCGCCGCGATTTCCTCGTAGGTCAGGTAGCAGCCCGGATCCTGAGCCCAGAAGTCACCGTAAACAGCCTCGGCCCTTGCCCGGAAGTTGCCGTTGCATATCTCCAGCCAACGACATGCGGCACACCGTCCCTTCAGCAACGTCTTGCGGTTTTTCATTTGTTTCAACAGCGGCTGCGTCTCATCGTCCCAGATTTCACCGAACTCCTTTTCGCGTATATTACCGAGAACGTGGCCGCGCGTAAACTGATCCGGATAAACGTTGCCGAACCAGTCCACCGCTCCGATCCGGCTGCCGCTGCGGTTGCCGCCGGTCTGTTTGAGCCAGTTGTATACCTCTCCGGCCCGTTCCGGCGCAATCTGTTTTACCTTGAGGTAAATAAAGACCGCATCGGCATGGTTGTCCACCGTCAGGATCTCTTTCTTCAGACCCCGCTCGCAAAAATCTATCGTCCGGTTGATAATCAACTCCACCAGGGAGCGCTTCGCTGCCGGGTCGAGGTCCTGGTCGCGCAGGTTTACGCCCCGCCCAACGGAAACAAGATGGTAGAAACAAACCCGGTTTATCTCTTCCTTTTCAACAAGGTCAAAAATAGCCGGGACATCCCGGTAGTTATCCCGGGTGATGGTGAACCGAAGGCCTACCCTCTGCCCCGCCTCCACGCAGTTCCGGATCCCTTCAAGCGCCATTTTAAACGCTCCTGGAACGGCGCGCATCCGGTCGTTGAGTTCCTCAAGACCGTCGAGACTGATGCCCACGTAACCCACACCGGCTTCCTTAATCCGCCGTGCGACTTCTAAAGAAATCAGTGTCCCGTTAGTTGATATGACCGGACGGATGCCGTAAGCCCGCGTGTAATTGACAAGCTCGAAGAAATCGGGACGCGTGAGCGGTTCTCCGCCGGAAAAAAGCAGCACCGGCGCTTTTGCACGGGCCAACCCGTCGATGAAGCGCTTGGCCTCCTCGGTCGAGAGTTCGCCTTCGGCCGGTCCGGCTGTGGCGTTGGCGTAACAGTGCCTACACCGTAAATTACAGGCCCGCGTCGAGTTCCAGACCGTAACCGGCCCGGGATGCGCACCCGGCACGTGATAACGTAAAGCGTCCCCACCTTCTTTTTGCCCGGAAACCATCTTAGAAATACTTAACAAAGCCAAACCTCCTTATATTTAACGCCAAATTATCTTTAGCCCGATAAAGACATCGAAAGAATTCTTTTCATTTAATACTGTCACAATACGCCGGACGTGGTGTTACAAATACCGCCTTGTCGGTGAGTAGTTATGACAGGTCACTTTTTTATACCATTTGCCAAAATATTAGTCAAGATTAAAGTAAACCGGATAATTGAGGCACTGGAACGGCTACATACTTTTAACGCCCTTTACGCTAATTGGAAAAGTATAGTCCTCCGAACGACTTGTAAGTTTAAAAAGCCAACAGAAACGATTTTATACTCAGGAATGAATTTTTTCATGTTGAGGAAGGAATTCATATCCGCTCCGTAGAATAAATTGCGATTAAGGTCGACGAAAATCCCGAACCGGAAGGAGGTGAATACGTGAAGCGCTTTTCCCAGCAGCGGCGTAGAGGCGTATCACCTGGTATAATTTTCGCGGTCCTGCTAGTTACCTTAATGATGCTACTCCTGGCCGGGTGCGGAGAGAAAGAACCGGCAACTGCGGATCACGGCCCAGGAACAACCGCATCGACTACGGGCGCCAGTGAGTGTGCAAAATGCCACATGCCTGAAGTCGCTACCTGGCAGGTTTCCTCCCACAGCCAGATCGACTGTAAAAAGTGCCATACAGATGCGAATGCCGCGGAGATGACGGTGGCTCCAAGCGGTGCGGTCGCGATTAAAGAGAAGGTGCCCGGCGACACCTGTAAGGCGTGCCACTCGGTAAACAGGGTTTTCTCGCTTCCCGGTGATTTAATCGTACCGCACGAACGTCACGATAAGGCGCGTGTCGGTTGCACCGACTGCCACAACACCGTCGTTCATTACGGTATCACCGAACGCAATGTGTTGGCCCGTCAAGACTTTAGTGACCCCAACAAATGGGACAAAGACCTGGCAGAAAAGATTGCTCAAGTACCGTTCGAGCGTCCTACCATGTGGCAGTGTTTAGACTGCCACCAGAAGGCCAAGGTTGACACCCCGTGTAAGGATTGTCATACGGTTTACACCAGCCTGCCGTCGCACGAACAAGCCGCTTGGCTGTCTATCCACGGCCGTGAAGGCAGGAAGGACGTCCAGGGCTGCGCTCATTGCCACGCCTCCAAGGAAGTCGGGCCGAAATCGATAGACTCCGGCACCGGCGATTCAATCATCGATTTCGAGCGCGCCAATTCATACTGCTACAACTGCCATAAGGAGCGGCCGGCGTTCCATGGCCAGGACTTCATGTCCCAGCACGCTTCTTCGGCCAAGACCAAAGGCTTGTTGAACTGCTTTGCTTGCCACAGCAAGAAACAGCCTACAAGCACGGCAAACATCACACAGGTTTACTGTAACCAGTGTCACTGGTTTCAGGATGTAAAGTCGCCTACGGCAACTCAGGCGGCGGCCAAGCCGACAGACAATTAGCATTAAAATAAGTTTTATTATCTAGAAGGGGACACCAGAGTTGTGTCCCCTTCTGTTTTGTTCTGCTCTGAGCATACCCTACCGGCAAGGCTCATATCATTTTAGGGAAGGAGGGGTTAAATTGCGCAAGAGTAAAGATCTTATCGGTATGCCCGTCGTCAGTCTGGAAGAAGGTATAAAGGTCGGCAGGGTAACCGGTCTGGTAATCGACCCGGAGGAAAAGGCGGTAACCGCGCTTGTTGTTGAAAAGGGCGGTCTCTTACGGGAACAGAAATTCGTTCCCTTCCCGCAGGTTCACAGCGTAGGCGCCAACGCCGTAACGCTTAATAAGAGCCAGAGCGCTACCAAAGGAACCAGTCTGCCGGAAATATTACGTCTGTTCAAAGAAAAAATATCTATAATCGGTTCAAAGGTCGTAGCCGAAAACGGTACGGTCTTTGGCAACGTGGTTGAATACCGTCTGGATACGTCTACCGGGATGATTACCACCATCGAAATCGCCCCGACGAAACACTCTGCTTTGCTGCAAGGGGTCAAGATGCTTGACAGTACCCTTATTCGAACCATCGGCAAGGAGATCGTCGTGGTGGGAGACGCGACAGAAAAATGCCTCACCACGGTGGAAGAGGGATTAAAAGACCGCGCCAGCCACAGTTGGGAAGAAGTAAAGGATATGGGTCAGAGGCTCGGGCAAACCATAGGCACGAAAGTAAAAAGCCTCCGCCGTCCCGGCGAAAGCGATAAACAACCCGTTGAAACGATAGAAGCCGCTAACAGCATACCCGAGATAAGCTGTCAATCGAATAACTTGGATACCGATAAGTCCTCGTGAACCCTGATTATGACTTCCCCCAAGAGCGGCGCTACCGACACGACCGTTATTTTGTCAAGCATTTTTTCCGGTGCGAGCGGTATGGTATTGGTCACTAGGATTTCCTTAATCGCCGGTGTGGCCAAACGCTCTACTGCCTTACCGGAAAAAACAGGGTGCGTGCAAAGAACATAGACCTCTCGGGCCCCCCATTCAAGGAGCGCCGTCGCTCCCTTGGTAATCGTCCCGGCGGTATCGATGATATCGTCGACCATTATCGCTGTCTTGCCCCGGACGGGACCGATAATCTCCATCACTTCCGACACGTTGGGTTCGGGCCGGCGTTTATCAATAACCGCCAACGGCACCCCCATGAGTTTTGCCACTTCCCGAGCCCTGACCACTCCGCCGACATCCGGCGCGACCACTACGACATCGTCCAATCCCCGGGCAATAAGGTGTTGGGCCAACAAGGGTCCGGCTGGAAGGTGGTCGACCGGAATGTCGAAAAAACCCTGAATCTGCCCCGCATGAAGATCTATCGTAAGCACCCGCCGCGCACCCGCCGCTGTGACCAGATTCGCTATTAGCTTCGCCGTGATCGGCTCCCGCCCGCGCGTTTTGCGGTCCTGACGGGCATAACCATAATACGGAATGACCGCTGTAATGCGCCGGGCGGACGCACGCCTCAACGCATCAATCATGATTAACAACTCCATCAGATTCTCATTCACCGGCCAACAAGTAGGCTGGATTACGAAAACGTCCGCTCCCCGGACATGGTCGTTAACCCGTATCCAGATCTCCCCGTCGGAAAACTGACCAACCGCCGAATCCCCCAGAGGCACGCCCAGGTACTGACATATTTCTTCCGCCAGCATTGGGTTTGCGTTGCCGGTGAAAATGCACATGTTTTTATAGCGGGAAAGCATTTTATCCTATTACCTCTTTCTCGGAAGTGTCATACACGGAACAACATCGGCATCATTACGCCAAAAGGAATTCACGGTGCAGTATTTCTCGCAATCCCGTTCCTAATCCCCGCGGCACGCGCCATATGGTGCCTCGGTATCGGGTTAATTCTTCTTTTGTATATCCCCTTCACCAAGGGCCTTTTTATCCCTTTTCTTTCCTCGCTCCGGAAGGTTTGTCTGCCGTGCGCGGGCTATTCCGAGAGCTTGAGGGGGCACTTCCTTAGTTATTGTCGACCCCGCACCGATGTAAGCGCCTTTCCCCACCCGCACCGGGGCGACAAAATTGGTATTGGAACCTACGAAAACATCGTCCTCGATCACCGTCGGCCATTTCTTCCGACCGTCATAGTTACAGGTGATGGTTCCCGCGCCGATATTCACATTGCGGCCTATCTCGGCGTCACCGATGTAGCTGAGGTGCGGCACTTTACTGCCTTTACCGATTACGGACTTCTTCACTTCAACAAAGTCCCCGATTTTCGCTCCCGGACCGATTACACTCTCCGGCCTGATATAAGCAAAAGGACCGATCTTAACTCCGCTTTCCACCACCGAGCCGGTAATAACCGAGTTTTGAACCGTTACATCATCACCCAGGCGGGAATCCGTGATCCTCACCCAGGGACCGATCCGACCGTCTTCGCCGATTATTGTGTTTCCCTCCAGGAAAGTAAAAGGATAGATTATGGTATCCCGGCCTACCTCGACACCCGGATCTATATAGGTCACCGCAGGGTCTAAAACCGTAACTCCGTCATCCATTAAGGCATCCACTACCCGGTGGCGGATAATTCGTTCCGCAGCCGCCAGTTGCTTCCGATCATTCACCCCGGAAAACTCCCCCGGATCGCCGCCTTCCCATGAATGGACAAATGCACCCTGCTCCCACAACAATTGGACGGCATCCGGCAGGTAGTATTCCTTTTGTGCGTTAACCGGCGATATTTCTCTAATTACGTCGAAAATACCGAAATTGAAGCAGTAAATCCCTGTATTAATCTCTTCGACTGCTAGTTCTACTTGATTGGCATCACGGTGCTCTACAATCCTCTGGACCCTGCCGGCAGAATCCCGGATCACCCGGCCGTAACCGGATGGATCGGGTGATTTCACCGTAAGCACCGTTGCGTCAGCCTGTTTATTTTGCTGGTGCGCTGCATAAAAATCCCGGAGGGTCTCCGTGCGTATCAGCGGCGTATCCCCCGGTAAAACCATTATGTTTCCGGTATATCCTTCCAGAGCACTCTCGGTTTTAAGAAGTGCGTGTGCCGTTCCTAACTGCTCCTCTTGTATTACCACCTCTGCCCGCCCGGCTACCGCCTCGGTGACCGCCGGCGCGCCATAGCCCGCAACCACTATAACCTTTTCGGCACCCGCTCCAACTACCGCCTCCAACACAAACCTCAACATCGGGTGGCCGGCCACCCTGTGTAAAACCTTGGGTATTCTCGATTTCATGCGCGTTCCTTTACCTGCCGCAAGGATCACCGCTGCTAAAGCCACTTCCGAACCCGTCACCTCGTTTTGCTATTGCACCTATACCTCGAATTATTCAACAAGGAAACTAAATTTCCCTTTTCGTTCCGTACATTAAAATTAAAAACCCTTTCTCCGCACAATCTATAAATTAAAAAAGGAGCCGTCAGCTCCTTTCTATATATTACTCTTCAATCGCTTGGTTAAAAGCTTGCAATACGGCATCCTCAAGTAGTTTTCGCGCTTCCGTTGTTATAGGATGCGCTACGTCCCGGAAGTCGCCGTTGGGTACCCGCCTACTGGGCATAGCTACAAATAGACCGGATTTCCCTTCAACCACCTTAATATCATGAACGACAAAAGCATTATCAAAAGTTACGGACACGATAGCCTTCATTTTTCCTTCGTTTAATATCTTGCGGATTTTAACGTCGGTAATCTGCATTTCTTAACACCCCTTGTGCTTCTTTTAACCAAATTTTTCGCTAAAAAACTGAATAATCCTCCAAGGAAGCAACAAAATACAATATTTTTTATTATTCCTCGACCACGGTAGAATCCACTCAACCGGGAATATATTGTGTTTGCACCTTGCCAAATAGTCAGACTTTGTTTATTATCTGTGGAAGAAAGGTGAGAACATGAACCTGAACTGGTTAAAAACCTTCGTTATAGTAGCCGAAACCTCCTCCTTTTCCAGGACTGCGAGGGAATTGAACCTAACCCAGCCGGCTGTTTCCAAACATATTGCGGCACTCGAGTCCCTTTACGGAATCACACTCATTGATCGCTCACGCCGTACCGTAACCCTGACCGAAGCCGGTACCGCATTACTCCCCCTTGCTGTTGAAACCCTTGCTATAATTGCGAAGGCCGCCCGGGAGATGGACGCCCTGAACAAAACGATTAAAGGCGCCCTCATCATCGGCGCCAGCACCATTCCAGGAGAATACTTGCTTCCAAAAATCATCCGGCGTTTTCAAAAGTTCTATCCACAGATAGGCATCAGCTTGGAAATTGCCGATACGGGTGTCATCCTTAGGAGGGTTTTGGAAGGAAATCTATACCTTGGGGCCGTCGGCGCCTTTAAGCCCACCCCGGGTCTTGAGGCGATCGCATTTGCAGACGACGAGCTTGTCCTTATTATTCCGGTCGACCATCCGCTCGCTCGCCAAAAGGTGATTTCCACCGCTGATTTAGTCAACCGGGAGGTTGTCTGGCGGGAAAGCGATTCCGGCACCCGTTTTGTAATCGAAGAAAAATTGCGTTCAATAGATATTAACCCCGAAAACCTTCGGATTGTAGCCGAAATGGGAAGTACCGAGGCGGTGCTTTCTTCGGTAGAAGCCGGTATGGGGTTATCCTTTGTTTCCCGGTGGGCCGCCGAGGCCCATCAGAAAAACGGACGACTTGTGATGTCTCGCATTAAAGGATTGTCCCTGAACCGCACCCTCTATTTAATCTACGCTAAAGGTCGTTTTCTCTCCAGACCGGTAACGGCTTTCATCGATTTTATCATCAAGCAACCGGAGCTTTTCGCGAAGGATTTATAGATTCCCCCGTCTTACGCAGCATCTATCATCATATTTCCCAGACCCTTTCCCCTACTTTTTTCCCCATATACCTTTATCGGGCAGTCCCGGCATAACATTCGGGAATACCGGCTTTACCGCGGCAATCGGCTCGAAAAGCCCGTTTGACAAACGGTTATCCGGCTGATATCCTAATTTAGGTGGTTTTTATATTATTTAATTGAGTCTTTCAGCTCCTTGTCGTTCATATAAGAGGAGGGTTATCATGCCGGTCTTTGAATTTCGTTGTCTAAAATGCGGTAAGGTTTTTGAAAAGCTGTTCAGGGATTCCAAGGAAGAGGTTGCCGTTCAATGTCCGGACTGCCATGCGGAGTCTTTTGAACGGGTAATCAGCAAGACCAACTACCTGATGGGAACCGGAAAAGGTAAAAAGCCGAAGCTCACGACCAAGTCGTGCAGCCCGGGCAGCAGTTGCAGTACTTTAGAAATACCCGGAGCGGGTGATTGAAGATAAATGGAAAAGATACCGCTGTTTAGAGAGTCGATAATAAGGGTTAAGTGCCCTTTTTGCGGCGCCGCCATTGAAAGGCCGAAGGAAGTGGAAACCGGGGCATCGGGACAGATGCCTATCGGATGCTGTCAGGACTGCGGGGCCGTGTATGCGTACGACGCGACGGGACACAACCTGGGGGCGGCTTTTGTTGAAGCCCTTGTGTTCGCCAGCAACAGCGACTGGGACCTTGCGTGGAGCCTGCTGCCCGAAGAGGATTACCAGCAAAAAGTGGTGGAAAAGTACGATATCGAGACGCAGTGCATCGTCCCGGGCGGCGTTCACGAAGGCAGGCGCGTGGCGGGCGCTTTGTACTTTGTCCGGCTGCAGGAGGACGTTCAGGAGGTAACGCGGGAAGGGTTGCAGGAAAAACTGGAGCGCGCCGCGGCCGTTTTTTCCGGACCGGTTGAAGAGGAGTATGAGGAGAAGCATTACAGTAAAAAAGATGTAGAGGACATGGTGCGGGCCTATCAGATTAAGCCTATCCTTCAAGCTGCCAGGCATGACAAAAAGATAGTCAGGCACCTGCAGCGTCTTCTCTGCACAAACGACGAGCTTCTCAGGTTCAGGGCGATCGATATTCTGGGTAAGGCATCCGTTGCCGCAGCCGCAACAGACCCGGCGACGGTTGTCGCCCTCCTTCAGGGATTGTTTTATCCGTTCACATACTCAAACGCGTCAAACTGGGGCGCCATTGAAGCGATAGGAGAGATTATCGCCAGCATACCCACGCTTTTCGCAGGCTACATCGGCAGGGTGGTCCAGTTTTTGGATGACGAACAACTCCGGCCCAGGGCCTTATGGGCGCTCGGAAGGATTGCACAGGTGAGACCGGACCTTTTGCGCAAGACAACCAGCCGCGTCCTGCCTTTTGTCAACAGCGCCGACCCTGAAACCAGGGGTTACGCGGTGTGGTTCCTTGCCAACATGAGAACGCCCGAAGCGCGTCAGAGTCTCATGGAGGTCCAGGGCGGCAGCGAGGAAATAAGCATATATGAAGAAGGTATAATCACAAAGACAACGGTCGGCGAGCTGGTGGCGAAGGTCTTGCAGTAACGGCCGGGAGCTTTCATGAATTAGCAATAGACCTGTACGGATGTGACAAAAAAGCGGGGTTATCCAATAACCTCGCTTTTTTATAATCTCTACGTTAAACTACCCTAATCCAGTTTCTCGTTAATCAACTCTTCAATAGGAGTCCTCAGAGATTTGGAAATGGATACAAGTATGGACGCGCGGTCCATATCGCTTTGACCGGCCGTCGTTAATAAGTCCTTCGACATCTTGTAAAGGTTTGCATAAACCAGGTCAAGGTTGAACGTCGGGTATGCTTCCCCTTTCTTAAACCCCGATTTCCAGCATATCTGAACCTTGCCGTGACTGGCCACCGGAATGCCGTAAATCCGGCAGGTGATCGGCCGGAAGGGATACAAGGCGCATTCATCATTGTCATTTAAAAGGGGACATCTTATTCTTTCCCTCGCCATGGTCTCGTTCTGTAGTTGTGGGTTATCCTTGCATTCGGCCAGCCTTTGCTGCATCTGCTGTAAATCCTCATCCGCCTTGTCCGTCCGCTTTAGGATTTCTTCCTTTTCAGCCAGGGGAAGATTATTGAAGTGGTGATTGATGTAGGCGTATTCGACAAGAAAAAGGCCGAATACGGCGTGGCAGCAGTCTGAGCATTGAAGCCGGCATTTGATGCAGTCGCCGCATTCCTGTTCTATCTTTTTAAAGATCTTGTCGGCACTGGAAGCCATCTCATCGTATTCTTCCAAAACTCGTGTAAGCATCTATTCCGTCCTTTACCCTAAGCGGCTGCTGCAAAACGGCGCCTGGTCTTCGTCAGACTCGCTGTCCGGTACTCACGTACATCCGTGTACGCTCCATTCCGGCCAGCTTCGTCTTCCTCGACATGCTTGTTTTTCGCAGCCTCTGGGAAATTTACTAAGTTTAGCTGCAGAAAGCCGTTAAGTTAATTTTCTATCAATTTATTTGTTTTGAAACGTTCTTCTTAACGATGTTGTTCTAATTCTTTCAGGAAATCAGGGTGAACCGCAAACCCAAGACCGGCGGCGTGGTCGGCGTGCGCGATCGCCTTGGCAAAATCACCGTTATGGTAATAGGCGCACGCAAGGTTGTTGTGCCCCAGACCGAAATCGGGAGCGATCTCAACCAGTTTTTCACCCGCTTCTATCGCCTTTTGAACATCGTCCTTTTGAAGATAGGCGCTCGCCAGATTACTCCATGCCTGGGCCATCTCCGGGTTAAGCTCTATAGCCTTTTCAAGCGCCGCAACGGCTTCTTCGGTCCTTGCCATTTGCAGGTAGGCAAACCCGAGGTTGGTATATCCCCGCGCGTATCGCGGCTCCACCTCGACCGCTTTCTGGTTATAGTGAACCACCATTTCCAGGTCGCCCTTCGTGAAGTAGATATAGCCCAAATTCACGTAGGCCTCAAACATCCTGGCGCTGTTCTCGACGGAATCTTTGAAGCATTCGAGGGCTTCGTCAAGCTTACCCTCTTGCATGAGCGCAACCCCCATGTTGTAAGAAGCGGTCGCACATTCGGGGTTGCTCTTTAAAGCCTCTTTTTGTTCCTGAATAAAGACTTCGGCATCTTTTAACACATCCAAGCTTCTCCACACCTTCCTAAAAAACAACTTCCCGGCACCTGCAGAGAACGGATTACCAAAGTGCATTAATAAGCGCCGCCCCAATTTCCTGTGGTTAGCGTCGGTCAGGATATCCAGGAGAATTCTTTGTCCCCCTCCGGCATGACAGTTTGCGCCTGCGGCCTTATTTAGCTGTTTCCAGAATTATTGCCGGAAATTCTCATCCTTACATTTTTCGAATAAATCTAGAAGACACCCCCTGCAAATTAAGAAAGAGGCTGCCTCCATGACGGGGGCAGCCTCTGCATACTCCTCAGGATGGATCTAGTCGAGATCCGGAGTATCCGATGTGATACCCTTCCCCGGAATGCCGTACATGGTCGAACTGCCCGTAGAGAAATAAATCAGGGCGCCGTCGTTAATAAGCTCCGTGCATACCTTCTTTGTTTCTCTTGGTTTCATGTCCGGAAATTTCGCCTTTACAGCCTTTTCGATGTCGCTGAAATAGACCTTCGACTTCTTCAACCCGTTCATGTACGCAAGGATTGCGTCCTTCACCTCTTGCATTAATCACATCTCCTTATAATTGGGCAGTTATACCCCATCCGCCGCCTTGGACACCGCCCACGCGGAATCCGTGAACTTAAACTGCGTGCTTGTACGGTAAGTGTCGTAGGCAAGACGGTAGTCGTCGATCAGGTGCTCTGTAAACGGCAGGCCGGTTGCTTCGAAGAATTTCTCCCAGCCGATCCGCTCCGCCCAGTCGCCAAGCCGCTCGTACTTCATTGCGCCCTTGGCATAGGCCTCGACGATCTTCTTGATGTTCGCGGTGACTTCGGGGAACCGCGGGAAGTTGTTCGGGCAGAAAGGAACAACCACCTTGGAGAACTTGGGCGCGCTGATCCGGTTGGAAAGCTTCCCGCCGGCGAGTATGACGACACCGTCACCGGTCTTGTCCGAAAGCGGCAGCGCCGGGCACATGGTGTAGCAGTTGCCGCAGAACATGCAGCGGTCCTCTTTGATCTTAACCGTCTTTTTCCCGTCCTCAGTGGTGGCGGGAGAAATAGCCGCCAGCGGGCACGCCGTGACCACGAGCGGGATCTCACACATCTTGCTCAGGAACTGGTGGTCGATAGCAGGCGGTTTGCGGTGGTAGCCCAGGCAGGCGATGTCCGAACAGTGGACGGCGCCGCACATGTTTAGACAGCAGGCCATCGAAACCCTAACCTTGGCCGGCAGGGTCATCCCGGTGAAGTAATCAAAAAGATCATCCATGATCGCCTTAACCATGGACGAGGCGTCCGTCGCCGGGGTGTGGCAGTGGATATAACCCTGGGTGTGGACGACGTTGGTGATACCCGCGCCGGTGCCGCCGATCGGGAACTTGTAACTCCCGCCCTGCATCTTCCTGCTCATAAGGTCGGCCTTAAGGGCCGCGAGTTTCGACTCGTCGGTGCACAGGAACTCGATGTTGTTGCGGGTGGTGAAGCGGAGGTAACCGTCGCAGTACTTATCCGCGATATCACACGCCTCACGCATGAGCTCCACGCTCATCAGGCGCATCGCGCCCACGCGAACCGTAAATATCTTATCGCCCGATTCGGCAACGTGAACCATAACACCGGGCTCGAGAATATCGTGGTAGGCCCACTTCCCGTAGTTCTTCTGGATCACCGGCGGGAAGTACTGCCAGAAATGCCGGGGACCGATATCCGTTATACGGTTTTCCCGCGGTTTTTCGGGGTTGTAAATACCAAATTTATCTTGGGATAATGCCATCTTTTAACGCCCTCCTATCTCGCATGTCTTGATCTGTAATCGTCGATATCCCGCTTGTGGCCGCCGGGAACATCCGCCGGATCCCAGAAGACGTACGGGTTTGCCCGGGGCGTTACAACCATGTGCGGCGCTGCCGGCAAACCGATCGCCTTGAGGAACGTCGGGAGGCCTTTGCGCTGGATGAGCTCGCCCAGACGCTCGCGGTTCTTGCCCTCTTCCATCCAGAAGTCCCAGGTCTTTTCGATGACTCCTTTGACGTTGTCATACGGCGCTTCGGTCCTCATGAAGGGAACAAGCAGCGTCGCCATTTGCGCGCCTTCGAGAATCGGCGCCTTGGCGCCGAACAGCATCATGACACCCTTGTCTTTTCCGGGCTTCAAAGCCCGCGGCATGGTGTTGATGCAGTGCATGCACCGTACGCACTCGCCGTTGTTAATGACCAGCTTGTCGCCGTCCATCTTCATGCACTTGGTCGGACAGCGGTCGATGACCTCCGCCTGAATATCGAACTTACCCCAGTTCCTGCCGGCGTGAGCACCCGCATTGGGCGCGAACTTGCCCGACACATAGCCCTTTACGGCGTCCTGGTCGATCTGGATATCGTCGCACCAGGTGCCGATGATGGCGATGTCGGAACGAGCGATGGACGCCACGCAGCAGTTCGGGCAGCCGTCAAACTTAATCTTGAACTTGTAAGGGAACGCCGGGCGGTGCAGCTCGTCCTGGTAGGTCATGGTAATGTCGTAACACATATCCTGGGTGTCGTAGCAGGCGAACTCGCAACGCGCTCTGCCGAGGCAGCAGGACGGCGTCCGCAGGTTCGAGCCCGAACCGCCGATGTCCTGGTCCATATGATGCGCCGCTTCCTGGAAGATAGGCTCGAGCTGCTCGGTGATGGTGCCGAGGAAAACGATGTCGCCGGTGGAACCGTGCAGGTTGAAAAGACCGCTGCCCCGGAACTCCCAAAGGTCGCATAGGGCGCGGAGGAAATCGGTGTCGTAAAACTTACTCATAGTCTGATTAAGACGAATGGTGTGAAAGTGGGCTACCCCTGGGAACTGTTCCGGCAGGTCGGAGTATCTGCCGATAACGCCGCCGCCATACCCGCTGACGCCGACGATGCCGCCGTGTTTCCAGTGGGTCTCGCCGTGTATTAAGGACACCTCGAGCTGGCCGAGCAGGTCCTCTACCGCTTCAGAGGCCATCAACATCCGACCCTGGCCGAGTTTCTTTCTATGGAGGGCTTCGCGTTTGGCGTCGCTTACGAAGCTGGGCCACGGCCCTGATTCAAGCTGATCGCAGATGGGAATGGAGTGTTTTATCTTAAAATTCTTTAACTCTTCCTCCGTGTAGTTATTAAGTTCAGCGTCGCTGTAAATGCGGAGCTCTTGATAGTCCAATTTCTTCTGTGGGGATTTTGGCTCAAAAGCCATATAATGACTCCTCCTTTTGTTGAGTTTGGTTCCAGTAAAAACACCAAACAAAAACCGGTTCGGCAAGCACCTCCTTCCAAAGCCTGATCCAGGCTCTTACCAGACCTGTGTATGTAAGAACACTCAGTGAAGCTCATTATTTAATAAACCGAATAATGAGTAAATATGTAGGCTGCGTATTACTCAGGTTTCCGAGCGCTTGTTCTTATCCGTACAAATCGTTCGAAAGTTAATAATAATCATAATATAAACCAGAGAAGCTTGTCAATCATCTGAAGAAATAATATACAGCGCAAACGGTATCTGAGAGGCCGTTATAAAACGACACCCGGCTATTTCAGAAGTCAGACGCCGGAAGTCGGAAGTCGGAAAATTCAAAGCAAAATTCACATAGCGAATCTCTTCACAGGTTTCGACCCTTCTCATCCTGCATCCGACATCCGTTTTCGGCCTCTGCACTCAAAGCGGTAACTGGACCACAATTTATACAGGTAACTCAGATGCCGATACAACCCCTGGGTTTTCCAATCCTTTGTTGAATGCTGGGTAATTTTGACCACCTAAAGCGTTTGGTTGTAAACCTAACGACTTATTTGGTTATGCAACAATCTTACACGCCCTGTGTAAAATTAGACTAATTGTGCTGAAATCTTATGAAAAAATTTCTTAGTTATATGACAGTCGTATTCCTATAGATAAAATAATCCATTTGAGTTATCTGAATTAGTAAGACGGAAAACGAGACATCGCGCTGCCGATAAACAAAGTTCTTTCTTGTGTTCCCTTGGCAGAAAAACCCTAACCCCCACCCCTGAACCAAACCATCCCGGCGCAAGGTTTTCCCAATACCGGAATTCCCCCGCCCCGAGAGCGGGACTATTCTTTGACAAAAAACAAAACAACCTCAGCCCTTAAGTTTGTAGCCCCAAACACCGGCGGACCTTCCGGCTCCCACAAGCACTCCGTCGGCTTCCAGTTCTTTAATCAATTTACCTGCCTCCTGCCTGCTCAAACCCGCTCCTTTTTGGATCTCGGCCGCGGTGGCTACACCCTTCTCGCTCCCCGTAAAGTTCTTAAGAAACTCGATGATCTTCTGCTTTCCCTCTTCACTCATTTCCTTTAACCTCCTAATACAGGAATAATATATTTTAATGAGTAGTTTATATACCATTCGTTTGGAAAGTCAATAGTTAAAAAATTCACTAATTCTTCAGAACGGCCTTAACGAGCTCAAGATCTGAAGGTTTATCCACGTCAACCCCTATTTCGGAGCTTGATGAAACCACGACCCTGCCGCGCAGACCAAGAAGGTGACACACCCTCTTTTCCGCTTGTCGGAGCGATAACCGCCCCAACAAAAAACGGCAAAGAAAACACGGGCCGACAACCAGCGCGAGCCGAAACGGTTTTTTTCGCAGACGAACGAAATCCCCGGCCCGGTCCAGACACTTTCCGAGAGCTTTGGGATCGACCAATCCGATGTTTCCTCCCGTAAAGCATCCTTCACGGAAACGAACGTAGGTGCGCTTCACCCCCGGAAAGGTTTTTTCAACCTCTTCCCGCGGGATAACCGGATAAAAAACATCGACCTGGCTGTCTTTACATAACTCAAGGAAGTCCAGTACCGCCTCCGGGGTCAACAGAGGGATGTCGGACGTAACGACCAGAACCCGCGGAGCAGCAGAGAGCGCGTCCAGACCGGCTGCCAGATTTTCCAGCAGACCTTCGCGGGGCGGTAAGAACAGAATACGGTCCGAGGTAAACGCGTTTCCCAACGCTTCCGGACCGACGACTACAATCCTTTCAACCGCAGGTGTCGCAAGCAGCGCTTCGATTACATGGGCGGCCAGAGGGCGCCCATTCAGGTCGATTAAGGCTTCAAAAGCGGCAGGAGAAACCTCCTTCAGCCGCCCGGCGTTCGGGGCACCCGCCAGGACCAACGCCGGAATCATCATCGCTCCTTCAGCCCGTTTAAAAGGCTGCTCTCGGCGTTCTCGATGTGCTCCCGCGCCAATTGCGCGGCCAGTTCGCTGTTCCGTTCCGATATCGCTTCTACAATTTTTTTATGCTCTTCCACCGCTTCCCTTGTCCTTCCCGGGCGTGAAAGGGTGGTCATCCTGAACCTTTGCAACTGGTCCTGCAGGTGGGTAATGATTTGCAACAGCCAGGCGTTCCTGCTCGCCCGGTAAATGATATCATGAAAGCGGGTGTCTCTGTCCACAACGGCGCCGATGTCACGACTGTCGCTCACCTCAGTAATTTCGACAAGTGAACGTTCCAAGTTTTCAAGCTCTTCGTCGGTAATCCTTTCCGCCGCAAGCCCGGCGGCCAAAGCCTCCAGTGCCGCCCTGACCTCGAAAACGTCCGCGATATCTTTAACGCTGATTCCGGCCACGTAGGCGCCGCGCCGGGGAAGCATCACCACCAGCCCTTCCAACTCCAGTTTACGAATCGCCTCCCGCACCGGCGTCCTGCTTACGCCAAGCTCTTCCGCCAACTGCACCTCCATAATCCTTTCGCCGGGCTTCATAACTCCTTTGATTATGGCCTCGCGCAGCGATTCAAAAACAACTTCGCGCAGGGGCTTGTAAGAATCGAGTTTTACCGGGAGCAGACGTTGCCTTTCCATGAAAAACCTCCTATCTCAATGTTTTAGGATCATACTTTAAAAAGCTCGTTGTTTCACATTTTTAAAATATTTCTTGGGTGGTCTACCCACTTGTTCGCTCCCTGCTTACCTATCACGCCTCACTGGGTCTTTGCCCTAACATTCCTTCGTACAGCATAATGGGAGCGGGTGGGGCACCGTTACTTCGAAACAGGGTCATGCCCTAATGGAGGGTATCCGGTTTCCCCCACCCAAG
>JBFMBK010000026.1 GCA_040755295.1 Bacillota bacterium
AACGCCGGTTTCGGCGGTCTGCCCGCGGACCCTTTGCGCATTCTCAATTCTCTCGACATAGTTATCCTGGTTCTTGCCGGAATCACGTTCCTCGGGTTTCGGCCCACGCTCGGCAGGATCAACGGGATCTGGACGGGTATAGCCGTCGCGCTGCCCTTCGCCGGAATAGCGGTTCTGTTCGTCACGCATTTAGCGGGCCGTTCGGCGTTAATGGGTGCAGGTCTGGTGATTTCCTTTCTGATGCTCAAAAGCGCCGGCTTCAGGCGTCTCGGGTACGCGGGACTCCCGGCGAACGCGCTCCTTCTTGCCGGCGACCTTGCAACGGGCGCGTCCCGGGCACCCCTCGTCGCTGTTCTTATAGGAACCGGATACTTGTTGTTGCTTGCTTGGTTTCTCCTGGTCGGTATGCGACTGCTCCGCCTGGGATCGGGCGGGCGGGACGCGGGGCGTAGTCGGTTAAGGACGACACCTCTACGAGGTAGGTCAGCCGGATTCTAGCGGGCACTATTTAAGGATCAGCGACCCATCCGTAGCACGGTAGTAAGGCCTATTTGGCATATACTTCCTTGACGACTACAATTATGAGCTATAAAATACGACCAATAGCAGAATAAATTAAAAAGGAAATGTTGGGCCAATTAGGCAAACGCTATGAGCATCTCAAGGTGGAACCCGATTCGTACTCAAGAGAGAAATTTCTCGTGGCTCCTGAATTCGGAGTTCAAACTTCTGGATAACAAGTACGATAACTGTCTACCCAATCTCCGATCGGCGAGAACGCTTCTGATTGGGTCTGACTACAGCGGCGAGTCGTCCAAGACTCTCTACTTGGTCTTTTCATTCCTCTTGACGTCCCTAGGGTCCTGGGCTGGTTGGGAGACACAGCGGTTGGAGATTAGGCAAAAGCACCTGCGGGATTCCAGGCGCATGTCCTTCAAGCGTCTCGGTGACCGACAACGTAGGCGAGCCTTGATTCCCTTCCCTGAATGCCGCGAATAGCTTAAATGGGCTGTCGTTCTCCGTCGCTTTGAACAAGGAATGCGAGTCTATATTTACTGCCCGACCTCCACTTGACCTCTCTAATCCTGATTTTGCGGCCTACCGTAAATGGAAACCTGCGGTCTTGGAGAAGGCGTTCTTTACTATTCATGTCCTCGGTGTGATTCTGGCTGGTCTCTCAGCCCCAGGACAGGACGTCATGTGGTTCACTGATGAAGACAGCATAGCGGCCAACGACGACAGAGTCCATGAGTTAACGCAGTTGTTTTCATGGATCAGCAGTCTATACCTCACGTTTGGCCTCGGCCACTGTAGGTGTGGAACTAGTAGGTGTGATAACGGATCGCAACAGATTGAAGACTTTCTCGCCATTCCTGATATTATTGCTGGTAGCCTTGCAGAACAGATGCAACTCCGAAGTGAAGACCCGAAGGAGTTGCGCACGGTTTTCTGGATGCACCGCGGCGATTTTTCCAGCAAGACCCGAGAGATAACGTGGTGGTTTTCAGAATGTCGCCATCCACTAAAGCGCTTGTTTTGCGTCATTGACCCATCCCCTGATGGCGGGAGTCATCTTCTCAGTTGGTTCCATTTTTACGACCAAAAGGACGGGTAACCAAAGCGTTGCACGGCGACGCGGTAAGGCTAGTTTAGGTGCAAGACACTTGAATTATTAACTTAATTATATGCGGGGAATAATTTAAGGCGATTATCCCTTGACAGCAGTTTTTTAATCAACAAGTTTGCGACTTCATTTGCTATGCCTTCAATTTTAAGACGCCTTGGGTTTTCATCGTCAGCACCTTCTCCTTTAGCATAGCCGTACCAATGCTCAAACTTGTGCATCGTTTTCACCACCTTCCCGAAAGGAGATTATATCCTTGGAAACAAAAGAGATAGCCTTAAAACTGGTGTTAGAAGCCATAAAGAAACATGGCTTAAAAGCACCCGAAGCCGAAGGAGTAGAATTTAACAAACAGTTAGCCGAAAGTGTTGCCGAAATGTATAAGATTGTCTATGAAGCCGTAAGCAGTTACGAGGAATCAGGAGAAATAAATGATGAATCTTTAAGTGATCTAATAAGAAAAGTACAGACTTACGGTAAGTGAAGTTGACGGTCGCATAGTTTTACCTTAATCACACTGACTTCTTTTAGCGCCTTAAGTATCTCTTTGTGTTCTTGCTCTGGGGAATTCTTAAGCCTTCTGATTAATTCCTTTTCAATCGCAAAGACTTTAAATAGGTTCTTCATTTTATTCCTCCCGCTTACGTGCTATAAGGGTATAGTCGCCTAATTTAATCCCAAAGAATAAGCTTGGTACCTGACATTTCCAGACCACGGTGCTTGACGTTTTACAAGCCTCTAAACACTCGGCTCCTGGCGTTTGTCCGCAAGGAACGCCTTTCGGAGGGCCGCTTTACGCGGACACGGTGAAGGTTCGGCTAAGCGAACAGGCGTACGCGTTGTGCCGAATCAGAGCAAGCATTTTGTAAGATAGATAATTGAATTTAATTACCAACCAGGCGGCTAAGAACGAATGGTGTCAGGCTCTATAAGTGCGCCGTCTTTCGCTCCGAACCAAGCCGATGTCGCGTCGGCCCGGAGTGCAGCGTCTCCGGCGGACAACTGCCAGGGAAATCCCCTTGGGGCTGTTTAGGTGCCCTGAATTTTTATATAACCCCAGAAGTTAAAAGTTTGGCGCCTGGTCCCGCCTGTTTCTTCGGCTGGCATATTACGTATAAAAGAAAACCCTGCTCCTTTTCGGATGCAGGGTGCGCCATGCTTGCGGGAGATTGGCTACAATTGTATTATACTGCTACACAATTAAATCCAACCGCTACCGTCCACGCCAAAGCCCATGAAGGTGAAGCCCGGGATGATCAGAATGACCACGAGAATCAACGCCCAGGCGCCGGGAAAGAACCCACCGCCGCATTCCTGAATAGGGACAGCCATTTAATGCGAACCTCCATTCTTGGCATTGATTAAGATAACTGCGTGTACGGTAGGGACCCTATCGTTAATGACTTTCTCTGCTACTTCTTCCTGGGAAATTCCGGAAAGGTATCTCCTTTCTTATCCTTCTTATCTTTCTTATCCTTCTTATCCTTCTTGTCCTTCTCTTTTTTCTCATCAGGGATACCTATCTCTTGCAGCATCTCAAAGACGGCTTTCGTAATCTTGGGGCCTGCGGTTTCGGGATGCTCCAGAGCCTCTTTGACCTTTCGATCGAACCGGTGCACTGCGGCCAGGATCTTGCTTTCATGTTCTTTCTTCTTGTGCTTTTTCTTGGATTCGTTATCGAACGCACCCTTTTCAGCGACTACTTCCGGCATGTGATTACCTCCTTATAAGTATTTTTATCGAAGGCCGTTAACAGTTTATTTCGTGTGGTTGTAGATGGTTGCGGTATAGAATAGTGAAATACGTCGCGGTGTTTAAATGAAATGGTCGTCTTCGAGCAACATAAAGGCTCTGGCCACTTTCCTGGCAAAAGATAACGGTTGATCGATGGATAGAAAGTGGATGTAGAACAGCCGCGGTGTTTCAAACAACCAGTGGTTGTGAAGCGCCGTAACTATGATTCCCTGTTGTCTAAGCGCTGAAATAAACGGGTTGATTTCCCTCTGCAATATAACGGTTTCCCCTAGATTCAGAGTTCTGCCTTCTCGATCCTTGGATTCAAAAGAAAAAAGCGCGTCAAGAACGAGAGGGCTTCTGGCGGGCTTTCCCGCAATCTCAACCTCGATATTTCTTTTGCGCGCTACGGTGCATAAACCGTTGCGCTGTTCCAAGATCTGAGCGCGAAGTATCCTTGCAAACTCTGCGCAGCGATCACGCGGTATAATTTCTTCCTCCACGCCGTGAGATTTGTATTTGGGCATATCATAGACACCTCCTTCGTTGTACCAAAATATGTCAGGAGGGGGAAATTGGTGAGACTTTCGTGCGATGGATGTATTAAGTTTTTCTAGGCCAGGGGAATCTTACGGATGGCGGCTATGGTTTATGGTAACGCGGACATGCTCAGTTAAGCCATTAACAAAGGACAAGCGCCAGGGAAGGCTTCTTAATCTCGGCCTGACTTAAGAACTATACGGGAACGCACAGCACGTCGAACGGGAAGATAAAATCAGGGTTCGGGATCTGGGGGTTGGCGGCGATGAGCGCTTCCACGCCGACATTATACATTTGGGCGATCGAGAACATCGTGTCTCCATACTTCACCTCGCAACACCCCTGAAATCCCGGCGGGCAGGCTTTGGGGCGGCGGAATCCCGGCGCGCATAAGACGTCTCCAGGGTAAAGCACGTTCGGGTCGGGGATATGCGGGTTGGCGGCAATCATCCGGTCGACGGTTGTGCCATACCTCTACGCGATGATGTACATCGTATCCCCCGGAATGACGAAGTAGTGGTCAAGGAATCCCTCGGGACATTCGGGCGGGTATCTTGCCGGCACGCACTTCACCTTCTTAAATCATTCAATAACTCAGTAGATGCAGTATATGCGTTCCGGTTGGCTTTGTGTTTATGCTTTTTACGAAGAACATTGCGGTTACCGCGCTCTTTCTATTGACATCAAGCGCTGCGCGATATAATATTTTTACTAAATAGGAATATTATTAATTAGGGGCGAGTAATGATAAATCATTCGACAATAATTCAGCAGATAAGGGAGAAAGGTTATAAGGTGACACCCCAGCGGCGGGCGATTATCGAAGCCTTGTTCCTTCCGGGCAGGCCACCCACGGCAAAAGAAGTGCTGGCAAAAGTAAGAGCCCAATTTCCCGACGTCAGCCTTGATACCGTCTACCGAAACCTGAATCTTCTGGTAGACATTGGCCTTCTAATTCAAATCAATCTTAAGAATAACGAAACGACAAGGTTTGAAATTTTGGAACATCACCACCACCACCTGGTCTGCCTGGGATGCGGCGAGGCAATATGCCTGGAGCACTGCGCCCTGAACGAGCGGGATATGATTATCGCCGAAGAAAGCGGTTATGAAATAACGGGGCATGCCTTTGAGCTTTACGGCTATTGTCCGGTTTGTCGAAGCGCCGGATGACGGTTTTATCTCGGTGGCCGGTATGAAAAAATTGATTGATTTACGGAGAGTGCGATAGGAAGGTTTGAAAAGTGCGCAAAACTGCAACCCTTTTAACGAGTGCCGCATTACTTGCCGCTATGGCTGTTTTTTTAACGGGATGCCGGGGACAAACTACTGCGGCGCCGGAAAGACCGACAGCAGGTAAGGCATTTACAATTGCCACCTCGTTCTACCCTATGTACATTGACGTTATAAACATTGTCAAGGACGTACCCGGGGTAAAAGTCGTCAATATGACCCCGCCCATGACAGGATGTCTGCACGACTATCAGCTCAAGCCCGATGACCTGAAGACTCTCACTGAAGCTCGGATATTCGTCATAAACGGCGCGGGCATGGAATCGTTTATGGATAAAGTTGTGAGCCAATTGCCCGACCTGAGAACTGTCGATGCCTGTAAAGGGATACCACTCATAAAAGGCGAGGGAGATGAAGGAGACAACCCTCACGTATGGGTGAGCATATCCGATGCCATACGGCAGGTGAAAAACATCGGACTGCAACTGGCGGCGCTAGACCCGGACCATGCCGCGCAGTACTACGCCAACACCAGCGCCTATGTGAATAAGCTTGAGGCGCTCCGCGACAAAATGCATCAGGTCCTTGACGGCGCTAAGAAGCGGGACATTATTACGTTTCATGAAGCCTTCCCCTACTTTGCCCGGGAATTCAACCTTAACATCGCGGCGGTGATTGAAAGAGAGCCCGGTTCCGAGCCAAACGCCGCCGAGTTGGCGGACACCATCGAAACCGTTAAGAGAGCTAAAATCACGGCGCTCTTCGCCGAACCGCAGTATCCGGTAAAAGCCGCCGAAACCATCGCCGGTGAAACAGGGGCGAAGGTATACACCCTGGATCCGGTGGTGACGGGTCCGATGGAACCGGACGCCTATTTAAGAATAATGGAATCCAACATGAAAACGTTGGAAAAGGCGTTAAAATAGGATGTTTTATACCGGTATAATTCGAAAACTGGAAAGAAAATCTTGCGGCTTGTGCTGCACAAAGCTGAAAAACTTCGGGGTTAATATCGGTAAGACAGAGATTTTACACGATATCGATCTCCACATTCACTGCGGTGAGCTGACGGTACTGACCGGCCCAAACGGAGCAGGTAAGACAACGCTTCTTAAAGCGATCCTGGGGGAAATCCGCCATACGGGTGAACTGTCTTTCCTTGATGCCGGGAATTGCCCGAGGAAGCCCGTCGTCGGTTATGTCCCTCAAAAACTGGACTTTGATCCCGGTTCGCCGATCAGCGTGTTGGATTTGTTCGCATCCTGTTCGTCATCCCGGCCGGCTTGTATTGGTCATTCCCGGCGCCTTCGGGAACACGCCTCAGTCAGCTTGGCCAGCGTGCAGGCGGACCGCCTGTTGGAAAGGCGCCTGGGAGATTTATCGGGAGGGGAGCTTCAAAGGGTTCTACTCGCTATGGCTGTCGGCCCTAATCCTGACCTGCTTTTGCTGGATGAACCGGTTTCCGGCATCGATGTGCAAGGCAGAAGAGTCTTTTATGATCTGGTTTCAAGTCTGCGCCGGCAATATGACCTGTCCATCATATTGGTTTCCCACGATTGGGCGTTGATGTCGCGCTACGCGGACCGCATTGTTCTCCTGGACCGGACAGTACGGTACTGCGGTATGCCGCAAGAATTTCTTTCTAATGAAAAGATATTGAGGGCGTACGGACCGGCGATGGAGGAAGAACCCAGCCAAATCCTTGTGAAACCGCAAATAATTCATCGGAGCAAAGGTGTGCGTAAATAATGGAAATATGGTACGCCTTTATAGACCACGTATTACCATTCGAGTGGGCCCGGTACACCTTCATGAAAAACGCTCTTCTGGCGGTACTTCTGGTCGGCCCGATGTTTGCCGTCATGGGAACGATGGTCGTTAATAATAAAATGGCCTTTTTCTCCGATACAATCGGTCACTCCGCCCTAACCGGCATTGCTATCGGTGTGCTTCTAGGTTTTCATGACCCGTTATGGATCATGTTGGTATTCTCCGTCCTTCTGGCCGCCGCCATATCCATGCTGAAGGCCCTGACCACCACCTCAACGGATACCATCATCGGATCTGTGTCCGCCACCATGGTGGCGCTCGGTATTGTTATCCTCTCGCGCGGAGGCGGGTTTAATAAGTTTTCCCGGTTTCTTGTCGGCGACTTGTTGAGTATTACACCGACAGAAGTGCTGTTGCTGGCTTTCACACTCGCGGGCGTTATTCTGCTGTGGGGAATAATGTTCAACAAGTTCCTGCTGGTAAGCGTGAACCCATCACTGGCGCTCAGCAGGGGCATCCCGGTCCGCTTTGTTGAAACCCTGTTTTGTATAACTACGGCGGTCGTTGTAACGATTTCCATTCAATGGGTCGGCATTTTAATCATCAATTCACTATTAATTTTACCGGCCGCGGCCGCGCGGAACATATCCCGGAACATGCGCCAATACCATGTGGTCTCCTTACTGATAACCCTTACCTCCGGGATAGCGGGACTGCTCATGTCGTATTACTGGTCGACGGCTACCGGGGCAACCATCGTTCTATTCGCGGCGCTGTTTTACCTGGGTACTCTCTTTGCAAAACCCAGGCTTGCTTAAGCTCTCAGCAACCACATCCTCCGGGAGAGTGCTGTAAAACATCCAGCTTCGCACGGCTGACAAAGCCGGACGAAGTTTATCACCGCGCGTTCCGTATCGCCCCGACCATACCCGGCCAAACTATCACACAGGGGGTGACGGTCGGATTTTCGCGTATCCGTATAACCCCGGATACGGGAGTCCGGCCGGTTATGTGGATATAATCCTCCGCGCCTTTATCGCCGGTGCAACCGCAGCCCTAGTATATTTGACCATCAACTGGGCTTTCTTCCTGGCGGGCGTCCTGCCTTTCACACTGACGCATTATACGGCGAGGTTGGTGATGCCGCCGGGAACCCCGCTGACCGTATTGCCGCTGGTTATGGGCACAATGGCGGATATTGCCGCGAGTTTGTCTGCCGTAGTCGCAATCGACCTTATCATTCGCTGGAGCGGCAGGGGATACGCCTGGCTGAAAGGGTTAAGCGCAGGGGGAGTCCTTTGGGTGATTCACGTGGCGTTCATCCCCGCTATGGCTCCCAGGGTTTACAGTACTATTCCCCCGGTGATGGTCCTGGCGTCCTTTATCCTCTCAATCCTTTGGGGGCTGATCGCCGCCCTCGTCCTGCGGCACCTGCCGGAACCGCAATCCCAACAAGGATAAAATGCCGGCGAACGCGAATTTCTCCAAAAGGGTGTTCGAGCTTTAAAGCATTTTATAAATGAGATAAAGGCGCCGCGGTTATTCGCGGGGCTCAGGGTATGGAAGGAAAGTTGTGATGCTGTCCACTTTGCTCAGGGTGTTTTTTGCCCGGCGGCTGAAGCCTTTTTGTTTGAGTTCAGCCGAAAAGCCTGTTCTTGATCCATCCCTCGAAAGCTTTGGTCTTTACGTGCACGTTCCCTTCTGCCGGCGGATCTGTCCCTTTTGCCCCTATAACAAGTGTTTGTACCGCGAAGACAGAGTGGTGGATTACTTCGATGCTCTTTCAACGGAGCTGCGGCGCTACAGGGAGATTTTCGGCCGCGCCCGGGTAGACTCGATCTACTTCGGCGGCGGCACACCCACGACGGCAACCCCGCAGCTTGTCCGGCTGATTGACGAGATAAGGAGCTTGTATGATTGCGGCAACGTGATAGGTGTGGAAGCACACCCGAACGATCTGAACGACGACACTCTAAGTATCCTCCGGCAGGCGGGGGTGAACATGCTCAGTATCGGGGTGCAGACGTTTGACGATCGGTTATTAAAGTCAATAGGCAGGACGTACGGCGGGGCTGCGGCCAGAAAGGCGGTTAAGGCGGCGCTCGACGCCGGGTTTGAGACCGTTGACGCGGACCTGATTTTCGCGTTACCGGGGCAAAAGGTGGAGGATGCGGTGCGCGAGGTGTCGGAGGTTTTCGAGCTGGGGGTTCACCAGGTATCGGCTTACCCGCTGATTATTTTTCCGTATACGGGCATGGGTTCCCATATAAGGCGCCTGGGGTTGAAAAAGACAGGCTTGAGAGCGGAAAAGGGGATGTTGACGGCCATCGTCAATCTTGCCGACAAGTACGGGTATAGACGGAGTTCTATCTGGACCTTTACCAGAAAAGGGGCCGCAAGGTACAGCTCAGTGACGCGGGAGAGGTTCGTCGGGGTAGGAGCAGGCGCGGCATCCCTGAACAGTGGTTATTTCTATCTTAACACCTTCAGCCCGGAATATTATGTAAAATCCGTCAGGCAGGGACTGCCGGTTTCCGTGGGAATGAAACTGTCTGCACGTGTGGAAATGCTGTACTGGCTTTACTGGCGGATGTACGATATGGAGATACCTGTCCGGCGTTTCGAAGCGCTGTTCAGGGAGAGTCTGAAGCGCCGTTTCGGAGTGTTTCTTGCGGTATTGCGGTTGTGCGGTCTGGTCGTTGCGGAGGGTGATTCAATCCAGTTGACTGATAAAGGAGGGTACCTTTTTCACCTGGTCGAAAAGGGCCATTCGTGGGATTATCTCTGCCGGGTTTGGTCCGGCAGTCTCAAAGAGCCATGGCCTTCTGAGATTTGCTTTTGACATCATGGAACGGCTTAAAAAGTAAAGGGCAGGCTCTACAAGTCAGCCGTCGTTCGCTCCGAGGCCCGATGAACCGGAGGTGAGACGGCGGCAGGAAAGGCCGGTATCAGTATGCGCGAGAGCGTTATCCAACTGGAAGACGGGTGGTTCTTCATCCGGCATACGGGCGTTAACAGGCGGCCGGCGCTGCTCTTCATTCACGGGCTTGGCGAGTCCGGCCTGTGTTTTGACGAAGCGTTCCGGTCTCCGGAGCTGAAAGACTGCGGCCTGGTGGTCCCCGATATGCCGGGATGCGCCCGCAGCTCGCACGCCTTTGACGGCGACTACGGCATGGAGACCCAGGTGCGCCGCCTCCGGCGGCTCGTGGACCATTTGGGGCTTGAGTCGTTTTACGTTGTCGGGCACTCGCTCGGGGGCGACCTGGGCGTGTTGATGGCCTCCTGCGACAACGAAGGGCGGGTAAAAGGGCTTGTCAATGTAGAAGGTAACCTGACGCCGCACGATACGTTTATCAGCGGCAAGGCCGCCGCCGCGGCGGAGAGCGGCGATTTTACCGGGTGGTTCGAGGAGGATTTCAAGGAGAAAATGGTCCTGAAGGGATGGGGGAGCAGGTGGGAATCGTGCCGGCGCTATTACGCCTCGCTCCGGTTCTGCCGACCGGAAGCCTTCCTGGCCGAGGCCTTGGAGATCTGCGAAAGGAACCGGCCGCTGCCCGGCCGCACAGAATCCCTTACCGGGACCGCTTACGCCGGGCTGCAAATCCCGAAGGTTTTCTGCTGGGGCAGCGAAAGTCTGGCGCAAGAGACGCTCGAATACCTGGAAGCGGCTTCACTGCGGCACCGGAGGTTCGAGCCGGCCTTTCACTGGCTGATGATCGACCGGGCGGAAGAGTTTTACGGTTTTCTTTCTGATTTCATCCGATCGCCGGTTTAGTTTAACCGAAAACCCCGGACGGATCAGATTTTCACTTTAATCACCGGACTTGTAAAGGGTTATTCCCGCCTGCGGGCGGGTTTTTTAATGAACAGAAAAACAATACAATAAAAAGCTCGGCAAGGTTATACTGCACAACCCCCTCATATTATGTCACACCACCGTATAAATGCATAAAGCACAAGAAATACAGTTTTGAAGGAGGAGTAAAATGAGATCGCAAAAAAAGAGGATGATCGGTTGTACGGTTTTATTGCTCCTGTCGCTGGTTGTATGCGCTCCGGCCTTCAGTGCCGATCCGGAAGAGGTGGACGTAAGGCTTAGGCCGGACACGCTTATCGTCAACTCCACCGAAACCGCAAACTGGCCTCATTTTAAGGCCATTGTCGGCTACTATCTTGTAGGGTACAAGATTACCGGGTATGAGATCGGTCTGTATCAGGGTGACGTTTTGGTCGCCTGGGCTGAAAGCTTCCGGCCCACGTGGTACAATTGCGAGGCAACCTTCGACAGGGAGGCGGTCCAGCAGTACGCGCTGGATAACGGAATCTCCGGCCGGACATCGTTTACGGTTAAAGGCTGGTTTACGGCTGTCAGCAGCACAAACAGCATCGCGAAGGTTTTTACCGGTTCCGACGAGGTTCTTATATTGGTCCAGGGGAAACAAGAATAAGCGGGAAGACGGCATACGTGCGCGGCCTGTCTATTTGCAGAGGGTCACAAGCCCGGAAAGGTGGTGCTTCCAGCCCTTCTTAGAACATAATACTATCCAAGGTTAAACATAAACGTTGAACGTTTAACGGACCCCCAAAGGGTCCATCCTTGCAGCTTGAACTTGGAACATGGAGATCACCGGCGGGTTTTCAGACGGGCGGCGGCGCGCATCAGGGCCGCCCGCGCCCTGTCGTAGTCTACATCCGGCCCCCGCGCCGCGAGGCGCCGTTCCGCGCGTTCCCGCGCTGCCTGCGCCCGTTCCGGGTCTATGTCCTCGGGGTGCTCGGCCGACCCGGTCAGAAGGACCACCCGGTTTTGGTTTATTTCGAGCAGCCCGCCGGAGATGACAAACATCGATTCCGCGCCGTCCTGCGAAATCCGCACCAGCCCTGTCTTTAACAGCGTTATAAGGGGGGCGTGATAGGGAAGGATACCCAGGTCCCCCTCGGTTCCCGGAACAACCACAAAACGGGCGTCCCCGTCAAACGCCACACGCTCCGGCGTAACCACCAGGACGCGCTGTACCGCGCTCACGAGGCTGCGTCCTTTCGGTGCGGCGTTCGCCGTCCCTTTTCCACCACTTCGTCGATCGTTCCCGCCATATAAAAGTCATCCTCGTCCAGTTCGTCGTGACGGCCTTCGACGATTTCCTTAAAACCGCGGACGGTTTCAGCGATGGGTACGTACCGGCCCGGGCGTCCGGTGAAGCTTTCGGCCACGTTAAAAGGCTGCGAGAGAAAGCGCTGAATCCGCCGTGCCCGCGCCACCATCAGCTTGTCGGCGTCCGAGAGTTCCTCCATGCCCAGAATGGCGATGATATCCCTTAGTTCCCTGTAACGCTGAAGCACCTCCTGAACCCGCCGGGCGACGCTGAAGTGTTCCCGGCCGACCACGTCCGGGTCAAGGATTCGCGAGGTGGAATCCAGCGGGTCGACGGCCGGATAGATGCCCTGCTCCGAGATGGCGCGGGACAGCACGACCGTGCCGTCAAGGTGCTGGAAGGTGGTGGCGGGAGCGGGGTCGGTGAGGTCGTCCGCCGGAACGTAAACCGCCTGCACGGAGGTGATGGACCCCTTGTCGGTGGAGGTAATCCGCTCCTGCAGTTGTCCCATTTCCGTCGCCAGCGTGGGCTGGTAGCCTACGGACGAAGGAAGGCGGCCTAGGAGCGCTGAGACCTCGCTTCCCGCCTGGGCATACCTGAAGATGTTGTCTATGAAGAGCAGAATGTCCGCGTTTTCCTCATCGCGGAAGTACTCCGCCATCGACAAACCGGAAAGCGCCACCCGCCATCGGGCCCCCGGCGGTTCGTTCATCTGCCCGAAAACCATGGTGGTCCGCTCGATTACTCCGGACTCGGTCATGGAGGCCAGCAGTTCGGCCCCTTCGCGGGTACGTTCCCCCACGCCCACAAAAACCGAGATGCCCCCGTGCTCCCTGGCGATATTGTTGATGAGTTCCATGACGATTACGGTCTTTCCCACGCCGGCGCCGCCGAACATTCCGATTTTACCGCCCCTGACGAAAGGAATGAGGAGGTCGATCACCTTAATCCCTGTCTCCAACTGCTCAATGTCGGTGGATTGTTCGATAAGCGGGGGGGCGTTCCGGTGAATCGGATAGTGCTTCCCGGTGGTCACCGGTCCCCGGTCGTCAATGGGGCGCCCGAGGACGTCAAACAAACGTCCGAGGACCTCCCTTCCGACCGGCACCCGGATCGGACGCCCGGTATCGCGCACCGCCGTTCCACGCATCAGGCCTTCCGTGGCGGAGAGCGCGATGCACCGCACGACCTCGTCGCCGAGGTGAAGCACCACCTCCAGGGTCAGGGGACCGCCGCGTCCCGAGGGGTCGGTGAACCCGTCCACCACAAGGGCGTTGAAGATTCGCGGTAGTTCGTCGGGCGGGAAGCGCACGTCAACAACGACTCCGATTATGCGCACGACTTCTCCCTGCATGGGTTCCTCCTTAAAATAGTGCTTCTTTCGTTGGGCGCGGCGATAAGCTGCGTATAGCTTTGTCAGCCTGGCAGGGCGGGGTCCTCACGTACCCCACAGTACGCTCCGGCCCGTCCCTGCCAGGCTTTCGCGCTCTACTTGCTTCTCCCCGCGCGCCGTTTATGCTATGTTACTGCTTTTAAGTAACCAGCTTTCGGATCTGTATTATTCGCCCTTTTTGATGCTGCTGTCGCGGCGTGGGCGGTTTCTTTCGGCGGTTGTCACTCCAGCGCCTCGGCCGCCGTGACGATGTCGAGGAGTTCGCCGGTGATCCCCGCCTGCCGCAGGCGATGCAGCCTGAATGTAAGGCGGTCGATCATCTCATCGGCGTTCCGTGTCGCCCGGTCCATGGCGGAAAGTCGGGCGGCGTGCTCGCTGGCCTTGGACTCGGCAAGGGCGTGGAATAAGGCTTCTTCGATGAACAGCGGGAGCACGGCGCTGAGGATTTCTTCCGCTCCCGGTTCGAAGAGGTAGTTTCCCCCGGGTTCATCGCTCACCGGAACGGGAATCAGGGACACCACTTCGGTTCGGTGCTCGAAAAAGCTGATAAACTCGCTGTAAACCAGATCGACCCGGTCGTAATCGCCCCGCTCGTAACCGTGGATTATATGGTGTGCGATGGAACGCGCATCCTTTACATGGATGTTTTCATCAAGGTCCACAAACCTGCCGGCTGTTTCCAGCCCTCTGAAGTTGAAAAAATTTGCCGCTTTCCGGCCCACCGCCACGAAAATCGCTTCCGGGTAAGACTCGGCTTCCTTCAGCGCCCGGCGCAGGACCGGCACGTCAAAACCGCCGGAAAGTCCCTTGTCCGCGGAAACCACCGTAAAACAAGCCCGGCGAACCGCCCGGACGTTAAGCAGGGGGTGGCGGACCTGGTGCGCGGCACCCGCGAGGCGGCCTAAAACCTCACGCAGCAGTTCTTCGTAAGGCCGCGCGGCTTCGACAACTGCTTGCGCCCGCCCGGCTTTAGACATGGATACGGCCTTCATCGCCCGCGTCACCTGGCGTATGCTGCGGACACCCCTGATCTGGTTCCTGACTTCACGCACAGCTATTTCCTAACCCGGACAAGCCGTAACCAAAATATGCCACCACAAAGGCACAGAGTTCACAGAGAACAGAACTATCATGACTAATAACAAAAATGAATATCTGTGTTTACAAGCAGCACCTGGCAATTGGCCATCCTCCATTCTTCCCACTTCGAACTTCTCACATCACACCTCTCATTTGCTCGGTCCTGAAGCGTTCCAGTAGATGCTCCAGCAACTCCCGGAGCAGCCGTTCGTCTTGCTCCGCCAGTTCTGCGTTTTGAGTGATCCGTTCCCTCAGCCCCGTTTGTTCCCGCCCGAGTAAGTTGAGCAATTCGTCTTCGAATGGTTTTACAAGCTCGACCGGAATCCCGTCCAGATATCCGTTGACGCCCGCGTACAGCGATACAACCATCTCCGCGAGAGATAACGGTTGGAACTGTTTTTGTTTCAACAGCTCCACCAGCCGGACGCCGTGAGTAAGACGGGCGCGGGTGGTACGGTCGAGGTCGGTGCCGAAATGCGCGAAGGCTTTCAGCTCGTGGTAGCGGGCAAGGTCGAGACGCATCCGCCCCGCCACCTGGCGCATGGCTTTTGTCTGCGCGCTGCCGCCGACCCGCGAGACCGACAGTCCTACGTTGATCGCCGGACGGATGCCGGCATAGAAAAGCTCCGATTCGAGATAGATCTGTCCGTCGGTGATGGAGATAACGTTGGTCGGTATGTAGGCCGAAATGTCTCCCTGCTGGGTCTCGACGATGGGGAGCGCGGTCAGAGAGCCGCCGCCGTTCTCCCGGTCAAGCTGGGCAGCCCTTTCCAGCAGGCGGGAGTGCAGGTAGAAAATATCGCCCGGGAAGGCTTCACGCCCGGGAGGGCGCCGCAGCAGAAGGGACATCTCCCGGTAAGCCACGGCGTGGCGGGAAAGGTCGTCGTAAACGATCAGCACGTCGTTCCCCTCGTCCATGAATTTTTCGGCGACGGCGGTGGCGGCGTAAGGAGCGATAAACTGCATCGGCGCGGGATCTGCGGCGGTGGCGGCTATGACCACCGAATAATCGGCGACCTTTTTCTCGCGGAGTTTTTGGATTACCCGGGCCACGGCGGAGGCCTTCTGGCCGATAGCCGTGTAAACGCACAGCACGCCCTGGTCGCGCTGGTTGATGATAGCGTCTACGGCGATGGCGGTCTTTCCGGTCTGCCGGTCGCCGAGGATCAGCTCCCTTTGCCCCCGCCCGATCGGTATCACGGCGTCGATCGCCTTGATCCCGGTTTGCAACGGCCGGCTTACAGGCGCGCGGGCGGTCACCCCGGGGGCGAACCGTTCAACCGGACGGTATTCTTCCGCGTCCAAGGGCCCCCGGCCGTCGAGGGGTGTGCCGACGGGACTCAGCACCCTGCCGATCAGCCGCCTGCCTACCGGCACCGACGCAACCCGGCCCGTGCGCCGTACCCGGTCTCCTTCGCGGATCTGCTGAAAGTGTCCGAGGATTACGCACCCGACCTGTTCCTCCTCCAGGTTTAGCGCGATGCCCGGCACGTCGCCGGGGAACTCGATAAGTTCACCGAACACCGCCCGGGAGAGCCCGTAGACCTGGGCGACACCGTCGCCGACGCGCACCACGGTGCCCACCTCGCTCAACTCCGCCGTGACTTCATATCTTTCGAGCTGCTGTTTTATAATGGTGCTGAGTTCATTAAGCTTGAGGCTGATAAAAAGTCACCTCTATTAAGAAGTTCAAAGTTCAAGGTTTAAAGTTCAAAGTAAGAATAATCTCTTGGCGGTGACTAAAGCGGTCAGAAGGTAGAATATAGAATAAGAATTCCGGAACCGCTTAAAACTCGCAACCCGAGACTCGTAACTGTTATAATACTTCCTCCATTATCCCCGGACTTGGGACTGAGGACTTTCGACTTTGGACTTCCTTTGCGATCCGTAACTCGGCAGCCGCTAACGGATGCAGGACGTGTCCTCAGCAAAAAGCCTGCCGAGAGAATTCAGACGTCCTTTGACGCTGGCGTCGATCAGAAAGTCCCCGAATCTTATGATAAGCCCGCCGAGTAAACCGGCATCCACCGAAAACTCCACCTCCGGCTCAAAACCGGTCAGTCGCGCGGCGGTCTCAATGATTTCGCGCCGCAAATCGTCCGGCAGGGGGAAGGCGGAAGCCACCCTTACCTCGGCCCGTTTTTCCGCCTCGCGGCACAGGGCGGCAAAATACCTGGCGATAAGGGGAAGGTATCGTTCTCTCCGGTGCGTGATCAAAACCTTCAGAAAGCGCAGCGTCAGCGGCGACAGCCGCGGTCGCAACACGGCGTCGAGGGCGGTCGCCTTCCGGTTTGCCGGAAGACGGGCGTTCCACAGGGAGCGGAATTCCGGTACTTCGACAAGCACCTTTTCCAGTTCGGCCAATTCCCGGCGGACCGGTCCGATCCGGCCTTCACACCTCGCCGACGCAAGCAGGGCCCGACTGTAGCTCGATGTTATTCTTGGATCCGGCACCGCTGCGCACCGACCTCCTTTACGGCTTCGCGCACCAGGCGCAAATGCTGTTCCCGGTCGATCATCCGGCCGGCCACCTTCTGCGTTGCCGTCAGGACAAGCTCCGCAAGCTCGTCCCGCAAGGTTTTGCGCGCCTCGTCACGCTCCCGTTCAAGTGCCGCGAGGGCCTTATTTTTCACCGCATCCGAGTCGTTACGCGCCTGCTCCAGGATCCGCCTGACGCGGCTTTCGGCTTCGCTTTCCGCACGGTCTATTATGGCGCGCGCCTGTTCCCGGGCTTCCACGAGCATCTCTTGCCGCTGCCGAAGCAAGTCTCCGGCCTCCTCCCGGTCCCTTTCGGCGGTCGCGAGCTGTTCCGCCACCATCCGGCGGCGGTCATCCAGGACCTTGAGCAGCGGCCGGTACGCAAAAATCCTCATGAGGACGAGCAGGAGCAGGAAATGAAAGACCTGTGCGGCCAGTGTGGCGTTAAAACTCAGGTCCAGGGAAGGTCACCTCCTAACCCGGACAAGCCGGAACCTCAGCACTCAACGGTATGTTAAAAATAATTTGCATCTTGTTCACAATGCGGCTTCGAACGCCGCGTTTTTAAAACCAGTAAGTTGAGTGCCGGGCTGCCACAGAGGTAGATCATCAAGTCCGAAGTCCTATGTCCTGCGTCCTAAGTCCGGATACAGGGACTGGAAGGACTGGGGACTCTCGACTGAGGACTTAATTTATGACTCTCGACTTTATATCCGTTCCCCTCCGTGCGCTCTGTGTCACTGTGGTTGATTTTTCTTGCCATTTTGCGTATTTTGCGTAGATATTTGCGACATAGGCCTACCGTATGTTTCCCAGCAGCAGGAACGCGATAACAACGGCAATCAACGGCACTGTCTCGATAAGGCCGACCGAAATAAGCATAAGGGTCAGAAGCTGCCCGCGCAGTTCCGGCTGGCGGGAGATTCCCTCGATGGTTTTGCTGGTGGCGAGACCGTTGCCGATTGCCGCTCCGATGGCCGCCAACCCCGCCACGATTGCCATGCCTATGGCGGCGGCCGCGCTTAAATCCACCCGTGGATCATCCTTCCTCGAAGGTCGCCGTGGAGATGTAGGCGATGCTCAAAATGGTAAAGATAAAAGCCTGAATCAGCGATATGAAGACGCCGAACCCCAGCCACAACACCGAGGCCATGAACCCCCCGGCCAGTTCGCCGACGCCTGTGATCAACCCCAGCAGGGCGATAAGCATTATCTCTTTACCTTTCATGTTGCCGAAGAGACGGAAAGCCAGCGTCACCGGTTTGGCCGCTTCCTCCACAAGTCTGATCGGAAGGAAAAAAGGGTAAGGCTTGATGAAATCCTTGAGGTATTCGCCGCGGCGGTAGCGCAAACCCCAGGCGTGGAGCGCGACAAAGGTCACCGCGGCCAGCGCGAAGGTGGTCTGGTGATCGGCGGTCGGCGCCGAAAGGGTAGGAACCAGTCCCAGCAGGTTGGCGACGGAGATGAACAGCAGGAAGGTCAAGGCCAACTGAAGTACGCCGTTACTCCGGCGCGGGTCCATGGAGTCCCTTATCAAATCACGGACGAAGTCGATGACGATCTCAAAAAGCGCCGCAAGGCGTCCAGGCCGTCGGACACCGGCGCTTCTGACCGCGGCCAGCGCCAGCACGAGCACGACGGCCATGGTCACCCAGGTGAAGATGATGGTGCGCGGGTTAAGGTCTATGGGGTAGCCGAAGATTTCGCCCAGCCGCCACGGCTGCTGCGGTATGTGCCAGACATTGAGGGCTTCGCCGGTGCGGTCGATGATTGACACTTCCGGCGTACGTCCCGCTTGTGGAACCAAACCGTGCCGCCTCCATAACAGGTTAAAAGTTCAAGGTTCAACGTCCAAAGTTAAAGAAAGGTTGTTTTTAAGACTGACGGTGCTCCTTGCCGTATGAGTAACCTTCTTTGACATTGTCTCCCTATCATTCCACGGTTATGCGGGGTGCGAACTATAACAACTTGTGGGCGGTTCTGAGAAAGGCCGTCGGGAACCGCTTGATGCAGGAGCGAAAAAACTCGGCGTAGGTCAAGTCTCCGGCTACAGTACGGACAAACGCGTCCGCCAGGTCCGGCTGGCGTTCAAGAAAACGGTGGAAGAGGCCCGGCCTTCGGTAAAACAGTCGGGCGATACGGTGGGCGGTAAGCATCTCCGGTCCCATTTTCCGGCGTACCAGACGGGTGTATTCCCGCAGTTCAGGCTGCAGCTTATTAACCTGCCCGCCGATTACCTCCGCCGCCAGACGGGCGCTGTAAAGTGCTGCATATATCCCTTCGCCCGTCAGGGCGTCGGCGAGTCCCGCGGCGTCTCCGACGACAAGGGCGCGGTCCCGGTGCAGGTTGTCCGGTTTCGGGTTGTAAGGGATCGTCCAGCCGCGTGCCGTCAACGCGGATACAGAGTCCGCAAGACCTTCCGAGTTTATGACTCTGCCCAGGAGGGAATGCAGACCCTTGAAGCGGGGGGAGATGCTGCCGGCGCCGATTGAAAGACGGCCGGCTTTAGGGAAAACCCAGGTGAAGGTTCCCGGCGCCAGCCCGTAGTCCACCTTAATCCTGCCCTGGTTTCGCGCCAGTCTTTCCGGGGATACCGCCACCTCCTTCTCCAGGGTGATGGCGACTCGCTTCCGCCGGGCGAGCCGGAGCGTACGGGCCACGATACTGAACGCGCCGTCCGCTCCCACCAGGAACTGTCCCCACCACTGTATGCCGCCGGCGCTTATGGATACACCTTCATCGGTCATCTCAATGCGGTTTACCCGGACCCCGTCCCGGACCGCCGCACCGACTTCCCTGGCCTTATCCACCAGGTAGGCGTCGAAACGATCCCTGCTGACCGTGTATACCACGGGTAGGACATGCGTGATCGTAATCGGCCGTGTCTGATTGTGGGTCAGTACCACCGTGCGGATTTCGTCTTCGATGACGGGCTCCAGGCTGAAGTCCAGGAGCCTGCGCGCCTTGGGCGCCACGCCGCCGGCGCAGAGCTTATGCCGGGGGAGACGCTCTTTTTCCAGGAGCAGGACGCTTATTTTAGCGCGGGCCAATAAATACGCCAGGTAGGCCCCGGCGGGCCCGGCGCCGATAATGATTACCTTGTACACTGATATTCCTCCGGGATGAGTTCAAGCTTTAATATTGCTCAACGGTGGATATTCGAGTCGCCTTATGCCTTGTAAAGCCAAAGCAGGCGTTATCGATAGTCTTTCCGTATTGGCGGTGTTTGCGCCGGTTTTGCCAGAAAAATTACACAGAAGGAGCTTGACCGAGCTTGATGCTTCTTTCCAGCTAAACGGCCCTATCCCGGAAAGGATTGTGTACGGCGAGAGGTTGCCGAAGAGGTTGCCCGGCGGATTTTGCGGAAGGAACAGAAGGAGCGAAAAGAATAGATGCGGCGCTTGTGGCTTGAAGCCAACGTGATTCTCCGGTTTGTTACCGGTGATCCTCCAGAGATGGCGGAGAAAACGTTTGGACTGATGAGGCAGGCGGAAAACGAGGAGATTTTACTCCAGCTCTCGCCGCTGGTCATCGCAGAGGTTGTGTGGGTGTTCGGTTCCTTTTATAAGTTCTCAAGAGAACAGATTGCCGAAACACTGGCCTCATTTGTGACGGCGAAGGGAGTATTCGTGGCGGATACCGACCTGATGGTTTCTGCGCTGACAAAAATGGCTGTCAGGAATGTGGATTTCGTCGACGCGTTTCTTGCCGAGGTAGCCCTATCTTCGGGGGAAGCGGTATGTTCTTTCGATGAAGATTTCGACCGTCTGGGAGTGGAACGGGTAATGCCTTAACCCGGATAAGCCGGAACCAATTGTAACCGCGGATGGACACGTCTAGACACAAATTAAGATTCTTATCATTCTTATCCGTGTTAATCCGTGGTTCAAGAATTCTCTTCTTTGTGTCCTTTAATTTCTTGCCATTTTGCGTAAATCTTGGCGTCAAAGGCCTTAAAAAATAAAAGTTGTATGGACGTTTACGCCCATAATCCGTAATTTCAGGAAGATAAACCGTAATTTTGTGCAATAATGGCTGGTTAGTCAGGGGCCTTAGTATAAAATGTTAAAACAGCAATATCGCAGTCTGCTGCATCTCAGGATACAAGAGCTAAAACCCACCGTTTAACAATACTCATTCCTCCTCCATATTACGACAAGTTCAAAGTCGCTCTTACCAAAGGGGTAGTGTTATGTCTCCTTTCCCCAAAGAATTGTCATCTGCTAATTGCGCTGCCTATCTATGTTCTCCGGAGGACTTGGAAGTTTCTCACGTCCGTTGCCGCGATTTAAAGGTGCCGTTTGAGCTCGATAAACCTCAGCAAATCCTGCCGAAGACTGCACTCGCTTCCCGCCTGGCGGAGAATTCGCTTCTTTTCACCCTTGCAGAACAGGTGATCACTCCAGAGCACTATACCGGATTACAAAATAACCACATTTATATACTTTGCGACCGGGAATTGATAGCGCTGAAGATCTTTGCAGCACCAGAGGTTTTAGCCGCTGCCGAAGAAGTCGGTATCAAGCCCGGCACTGTTTTCACCGAAGAAAGCTGCGGCGCCAACGCTCTTGCTCTCGCACGGGAGCACAACCGCCTTGTAGCCTGTCAACAGCGCTTGAAAATTGACCCCTTTTGGCACTCGAAATTTGACCCCCAAGGTATACTTAAGGTACCTACGGATTGTTAGCCGACAGATCACTTCCTTCCAGAGGAATTACGTCCAACGCCT
>JBFMBK010000027.1 GCA_040755295.1 Bacillota bacterium
CAGGTCCGCCTTGTTCAGGTAAACCACGATGTAAGGCACGTTCACCTGCCGCGCCAGCAGGATGTGCTCGCGCGTCTGCGGCATCGGCCCGTCTGCGGCCGATACCACCAGAATCGCTCCGTCCATCTGCGCCGCGCCGGTAATCATGTTCTTGATGTAGTCGGCGTGACCGGGACAGTCCACGTGCGCGTAGTGCCGCTTTTCGGTCTCATACTCCACGTGCGCCGTATTGATGGTGATCCCGCGCGCTTTCTCTTCCGGCGCGTTGTCGATCTCGTCGTACTTCTTGTACGACGCCATCCCCTTCTGGGACAGCACCAGGGTTATCGCCGCGGTCAGCGTCGTCTTGCCGTGGTCTACGTGCCCGATCGTCCCGATGTTTACGTGCGGCTTCGTCCGAACAAATTTCTGCTTTGCCATGAATTCCTTACCCTCCATAGACTAAGTGAATAATGGTATCTCCCGCTTAACGCGCGTATTTAAAACCATCCTCGTCTCAACGCGGTCATACGCGGGCCAGAAATGATTATTCGAGCTTGAACGGAGAATTCCTTCCGGAAGGGCGTTAAAAACTTCAACACCAAAACGGAACGGAATTCCTGCAGGCCGTGAAAAACAACCCAGCACTCAATGAAGTATTGAAACGCTTGTATTCATTTTAGTTATCCGTATAACTACCCACTTTTTGCGCACCGATTTGAGTGCCTGGGGGAAGGTGAAGCCGGTCGGTAAACCTGAAAACAAAAAAACCTGAACAACATGTCGTTCAGGCTGCGATCATGGTGGCGGCGCAGGGACTTGAACCCCGGACACTACGGGTATGAACCGTATGCTCTAACCAGCTGAGCTACGCCGCCTTGTTTATGGAGCCCATAGCCGGGCTCGAACCGGCGAACCTCATCCTTACCAAGGATGCGCTCTACCTGCTGAGCTATATGGGCGTATAGTCGCGGCCGACCCGCAAATAGTATTTTAAATTATGGCCGTTGCGATGTCAAGCGGCAGCCGCTCCGGCTTTTCTTCCTCTAAATAAGCGTTCTTTCGACGGGCGCGACGATAAGCTTCGCATTACCGCCAATCCAGCACTCGGTCTCTGGGTGCCGGGTAATAACGCCAAAAGTATTATCGTATTTCTGGTGGCCAATAAAAAAACCCGCTGTCGCTGCGGGTTCTGTTTTCTGGTTGCGGGGGTAGGATTTGAACCTACGACCTTCGGGTTATGAGCCCGACGAGCTACCTGCTGCTCCACCCCGCGATGTCACAAACTTAATTCTAACACATCGCAAGCCCTTTTTCAAACTAAAATACTTACCATTTGCAAGGATTCGCGCTGCGAATCCCCTCCTCTGACTTCCAACCTCCAACTCCTAACTTCTAACCTCCAATTTTGGAGCTGGGGATGGGATTTGAACCCACAACCTGCTGATTACAAATCAGCTGCTCTGCCGTTGAGCTACCCCAGCACCGCACCTTATTATAGGATACACCGGGTCTCACCGTCAAGCTCAACTTGGCCGCAAAAGCCGGCTAGAACTTCCTTACTTCTGGCAGTCGGGGCAGAAATAACACGCCCCGCCCAGGTACTGCATCTTTTCTATCCGCCCGCCGCACTCCGGGCAGGGAAGTCCGACCGCCCGCTTGTCCATTACGCGGACATATCCTCCCGGATTATCGTAAAGGTCATACTCGTCGTACCGGCCGCCCTTTTCGATGACCTCGCGCACCGTTTCCCGTATGGCGTGGTACAGCCGCCGTCTCTGATCCTTGTCGAGACCGTCGACCGGGTGTTTGGGGTGAAGACGCGCCCTGAAAAGAATGTCCTGGGCGATGGCGTTCCCCAGTCCGGGAATCAGCTGGTCCTGGGTCAGAAGCCCTTTAACGCTCTTTTTTTCCGTTTTCAGCACGGCGTCTATAAGCGCGCTGAAGTATTCGAAAGTAAACCCCGGCTCTACGGGAGTGGTCCTTATGTCTTTGATGTACTGCCTGTCGTGCTCTTTTCCCTTCTCGTACAGTTCCATCGCCCCCCACATCTGCGTGGTGGCGGTGAAAAAAGAGCCGTCTTCGAAAAAGAGGCATAAATGATACTTCTTTTGCTCCTTGGACCCCGGAGGGTGATACAGCACCTTCCCCCCGCATTCGCCGAACACCAGAAGGTACCCCGGATCGAGGGAAACAAACAACCATTTGCCTTCAGCCCGCGCTTCCCCGACCGTTCTACCCCTCGTCAGCGCCTCGAACTCGTCGCGGCTCCTGTTGTACCACACAAACTTGTGGGGGACGCCGCCCAGGTGCCCCCTTTTTATTACCTTGCCTTTAAGGGTTTCATTGATCTGTCCGGCTAGTGTCACAAACTCGGGCAGCTCAAACATAGGCATTACCTCCGGTTCAAACGATATATCCCGTAAATCCACTCTTTCCTTTCGGGTTCATAGTGATATTATATCATTTTCATGCCTCGCCGGTCTTTCGCTGAGCGAGGGCGTCGGCTGAGGTTACGCTCGTTTGGGAATCCTCGCGCATAAAGCTGCGGAGGCAAGGCATTACTATTCTCAAGGGAGTACCCGATGCCGCCTTAGGCGGCACCACGTCGAATGAAAAATGAGGACCCTTAAGCTGGTTACTTAGAAGTAGTAACGTAAACAAAGGCGGAACGCGGCGAGGAGCGAGCAATACAAGGAAGGCGCAACCGGACGGGCCGGAGCGTATACGGAAATACGTGAGGACCCGCCGGTGAGCCTAACGCAATAATGCGAAGCTCATCGCCGCGCCCACCGAAACAACGCTTATTTTCGAAGGATGTGTTGAAATTGCCTTCAGTATCGGACATTAAAACGGCCGTCCTCGGCGGCGGCAAACCGGTGGACAAACCCATTCTCGCCGGCGAGGTACACGCGCTCTGGAACTTTCTCACCTTGAGGTATCTCTATCTCGAAATGACGGACATCTTCAAAAACTACATTAAAGACATAGACTTTAAGCAATTGGCGTCCCGCTCCGTTTCCGCTACACTCAACAAACAGATCCAGACAGTGGAAGCTCTCCTCAAGGACTACGGCCTGGCCATTCCGCCGAAGCCGCCGTTCGGCATCAACACCGCGGTAAATGCCGAAGCCATGCGGGACGAGATGATGTACCGCCTCATCCTGGTCGGCGTGCAGTATTTCATCGAAACACATGCCGAAACCCTGCGCATGATGAGCAGCGACGGCCTGAGGAACCTGTTCATGGGGTGGATGAAGGAGGAGTTAACTATCTTCGATGATTTGGTGAAGTACGGTAAAATAAAAGGCTGGTACTGGGGCGCCCCTGCATACCAACACTAACACAGAGGTGATATTTGATGGTCCAGTTGTCGGACATCTACGATGCCGTGACCGGTGCGAACGTCGCTCAGCGCCAGGCGAAACTTTTTGCCGGTGAGGCGCACATGCTGTGGGAACACCTGCAGCAGCGCCACGATTACCTGGAACTCACACTGATCTGTCTCAACAACATTAAAGACACCGATTTTAAAATGCTGGTCGCCAAAGGTCTCAGAGATACCATGCGGACGCAGATCGAAAAGGTCAACAGCCTGATGTCCACCTTCGGCATCCCGTTTCCCGAAGGTGCGCCGGAAAGCGTGCCCACCGCGGCGGATACCGATATCTGGCGCGACGAAATGGTTTTCAACCTGCTGCTGGCAGGGATCCGTAACTTTATGAACGTGCACCTGCGGGCGATCAAGCTCTTTATCAGCGACGGCCTGCGGAACCTCTTCATGGAATTCATGATCGACGAAATGAAAATCCACGACAACCTGATGAAGTACGGCAAGGTAAAGGGCTGGGTGTTGGCCCCGCCCGCTTACAAAGCGCAGGGCTGATACAAAAAAGCAGGCACATGACCACTTTGCCAAAAGGGGTGTTTTAAGCTGCCGTCCATTTCGGACATCAAAACGGCCGTCTTCGGCGCCGGCAAGCCGGTGGATAAACCCATTCTCGCCGGGGAAGTCCACGCGCTCTGGAACTTTCTCACCCTGCGTTACATCTATCTGGAAATGACGGAGATCTTTAAGAATTACATAACAGACAGCGAGTTCAAGATTCTGGTACAGTACACGGTATCCAACGTACTGGGTAAGCAGATAAAAGAAACGACAAAAATAATGAAGGACTACGGTATCATTCTGCCGCCGAAGCCGCCGTTCGGCATCAACACCGCGGTAAATGCGGAGGCGATGCGGGACGAGATGATGTACCGCATCATCCTCGTCGGCGTCCAGTATTTCATCGAGACGCACGCCGAAACCCTGCGCATGATGAGCAGCGACAGCCTGAGGAATATGTTCATGGGGTTCATGACGGACGAGTTGAAGATATTCGACAACCTGGTCAAATACGGCAAAGTGAAAGGCTGGTACTGGGGCGCCCCTTCGTATAAGCACTGACCAACGTTGATATACGTAAAGCAAGCAGAGGAGATCCTCAGGTCTTTTACAATATGGTAACTATCCAACTGAATATACGCCAATTGTGTTAGAAGTTGCGACAATTGGCCACGGGACGTGATTTCCCTACAACACTGCAAGGTCGCTTCTTCCCAACGACTTAAGTGCAACAACACGCCGCCATATGACCCGCCCATCTTGAAAATCCTACGGTGGATATGCCATGGTGCTCCGTAAGACGCGTTCGTTATGAAACCGCTGACTGATTATTGTTAATCGACTTTGGTCGAAGACCTCTTTCGCCCGTACTACCGAGTCACAAGTTCCAAGACCCGCATAGTCGCAGGTAAGCCTACCAGGACTTATCCCCCTTTAAAAAAAGAGGGGAACCATCCTGCACGTCGAATCTCATTTTGTAATAAAGTTAAAAACGGGTTCCGATATTTAATTGGTGGAAGCCGTGAGGTTGTTTTATAACACGTTGCAGCACCTGACGTGGTCGCTTGGGCCCCGGGGAGCAAATAGCGAAACCGGCCATCATACTGAGGCCGGTTTTTGTTTTTTCTGAAGTCTCTGAATGAGAATTTTCCGGTAAGGAGTCCCCCATGCCGCTTACGGCGGAACAACAAGGAATGAAAATTAACGTTGGAAATAGCATTTCCCAGTTATATCCGATATTTATTGTCTTAAATCATGGCGTTCTTGGCGTCTTGGTGGTTTGATCTATTTTCTGAGGAGGCGATTTAAAGGACCGAAAACCTTGCGCTATTTGTGAAGTTGTAAGGAGGTGGGATTGGTGCCGAAAAGGGTTATTAATACTGCAGTATAAGGGGTGGGGCACGGTCAACGACTCCGGGACCTACCGGTTCATGCTATACGCTGTAGACGGCCGATTAACCGGGGCGGCGGGACCTGATAAGTTCCGCATCAAGATCTGGTCCGAAAACCCCGACGGTACGGAAAACGTTGTCTACGACAACCAGACGGAAACAGAGCTTGGCGGCGGCAGCATAGTCATTCACAAGTGAGTATTGTCGCTTAAAGCCGCAAGCCTTCAGAGCGCTGTTGACAACAGCGCTTTTTTTTCGTTGTTTAACTGTCAAGGGAATGGTTCCAATGAAAACCGACGCACAGATGAGCAGGACGCCCCCGCGAAGGCGAGCGGGAAAAGCTCGGCTATAGGCACGCACCGTACAAGGCCGGGAATCACCTGCTGCGGCATGATTTACAGCGGAATAGCGGTAAGACCAAACGATGGATTATGGGGTATCATCGATTTATCAGCTCTCTAACCGTTTCCAAGGGTACTGACGTCTTTTTAGACACCTCTTCGGGTGTCATGCCTTTTCTATGAAGCCGTTGAATAAACGTCCCCATAGCCTCTCCGACTTCGATAAGATGCCTGTCGGGATCGAAAAACCTTACGGTTCTCTGGCCCACGGTTCTTCGTGAAGTAAGTGGAGAAACTCCACGCCGTTTTCCTTCAATTTTTCGCATACCCCGTCGATATCCTCGGTTTCGAAGTATAATTCGAACCGGTTGATTCTTTCGTCAATATCCGGACCCAGCCCCAGCTTCTTAGGAATTATATGATCGGGGTCGATCTCCCAGAGCGTTATCCCGCCTTTTAAGATAACGTTTTTGCCAAAATCTAATTCAATGACTTGTTCTAACGTTTCCGTGTAAAACCTTTTTGCGACCTTAATGTTCTTTACGAAAGCGGCTGTTGAGTGAAACTTGATTTCGGTTTTATGGTTCATGTTGCCCTCGTCTTTTTTATCGTATTTATTTAACGGCTGAGACTGAGCCGCCGCAATGCCGCGGTCAACTCCCGGCCGTCCTATTTAAGGCGGAACAGCCGACCCGGGATTGCCGTCAGGACGAGCCCTGCAATTTGCGCCAGTTGGCCTTGAAGTAGTCCAACCGCGAGAGCGCCCGGCGCACGTAGTCGGTGACAAGCTGCGGGTCGAGATCATTTGCCGAAGCGAAGTCGATGCTTCTAAGAAACTTGCTCGATCCCGCCCGAAAGACGTTATGCGGGTCGTCGAGCAGCCCGCCGAAGTGAAACCGGAGGCTGACCGCTTTCTTCGTGACGGCGATGGCGCAGATCCAGTGATGGAAGTCGCCGGCAAGCGCATATGTAAGCTGCCGCCACTTGATTGCGGCGGTAATCTTAGAATCCGCGTCCGAGACGGCGCGATCAAGTGCCATGACGACCGGCGCGAACCGCGTGTCTACATCGCTCACGAACGTATCTAGTGCCGAGTCCTCCACAGGCGCACCCCCTCTGTGTCACCTTTACTCTGTCTTCCACGGCCTGTCTCCCTTTTGTGACCTTCTCGTATATAAAGGCAGCGGTTTTTAAGATTACTCTCGGCTTTTTATTGCAGAATTAACAGCACCAATTGTTCCATACTTTTTTTAAAATGCATCGATAATTCCCTGGCGGGTAACACTTCCAAAAAGGTGTTTTCCCCCACCCCCCAATTCTTTTTCATTACGTCTTATTATTATTTGAACCTTCTTTGAAACGGGGTCTGTCCAGCGTCGAAATCGCACCTTATGCTGAGCAAAATAATTAAGCCACGCTTCAATATTCTCCTCTGGCGGATCTGTGGGTGGCAGCATGCCTTGAAAACCTTTCTTAGCCATCTGGATTCCACCTTTGTATACTAAGATTAATCTCAACTGACTCAGCGCCTTAGATGTAGGACTTCACTACAAAGGCCTCTTTACTGCCGGTTGTCGACCGGCGGGGCTGTGCTCCAACGGCGACTTCAAAGTTGCACTTGGTGTATTCGCGACAGAGTTTAGCAATAAAGTAAGCTGCAGCGATGTCACCGCCCGGGGAACTTATAACTAACAGAATAGTTTTCTCTGGATCTGCCTTGGTTGCGGCATTGTAAATTCTATCGGCATCCGCTCTTACGATTGAAGCTCTATCAAAAATAAACAACACGTTATACTGATCGCTCAGGTTTGTCTTGCCAAGGTCAAATTGCACCTGCCGATTTACGATGTCCTTAATCTGGTCATCCGATAGTTGAGAGGCGTCTGGAGCAAAGAACGCGGCGAATGGTGGGTGGGTCGGCTCTATTGGTTCCTCCCCGCTACCTCTACTGCTCTCAGACGGAGTAATTCCAGGTGGAACTTCTGGCGGCTTGTCTTCGGAAACGGTTGCCTTCTGGGCGTGCTTCCTGCCTGAGCATCCCCTAATCTCCTATCCTTTTCGGTAAATATTCCTAATTCTCTATTGGCCGTATTGTATAGTTGATAAGTACAGTGTCAAGGAAATATATTACAATAGCCATTGCTACCGTGTTCCTCTATCAACATTAATATTTGTTGGTTAAGTTGTTAACCAAAGTCTTATTAAATGCTAAAAACAATCGTAGTGTGAAATATTATTTATTTTCTATCCTCATGCCGCCCTAAAACTACTGCCGTTTGTCCGCAAGTGCGCGCTCTGCCGTAGATCCGCTTACGCGGACACGGTGAAGACGCGCCCAGCACTCAGTCGAGTTAAAGATAAGAACAAAGTCAAAGCCTTGTGTTTCTTTCGCGCTATATTATTTCTGAGTGCTGGACAACAGGCGCGCACATCGTGCCGTAATCAAGGAAAGAAGTTGATAGTATGGAAAAGCGCTGTTTATCACCCAACCAAACAACATTAGGAGGGTAAAGTCAGGCTCTATAAGCGCGCCGTGGTTCGCTCCGCGGCAAGCCGATGTCGCGTCGGCGCGGAGCACAGCGCGCCGTGGAACAAACGGCAACAGGATTGCTTCCTTTCTTTGATACTTATCATTTTTTTAAACCAGCTTATGCAGGCAGGAATAGGCCCGGAAGTGAACGGGTGTATAACGATGTGACACAGTCGAATACTAAAGACTAACTGGAGGTAGAAATCCTTGAAAAGCCCCAATGACCCCTTTACCCTATGGGTCGCCTCGGGAATTATCGCGGTACTGGTCAGGGATACCTATAGTTTTCTGGCAAAGCAAATCGGGTTTGCAAAGATTTATATCTGGAATGTAGGCGCATCCTTACTTGTTGATGTCCCGGATATCGGCACTTTCTGGGGAACGGTTTTAGGGGTTATTGTTGATTTATCGGTTGCCGGGGTATTCGGCGTAATAATGGGTTTACTGTTGGAGTGGAGGGGCCGGAACAGCTACGTGTTAAAAGGCTGGGGCGTTGGAATAACGGCCTGGCTGTTCTTTTACGGGATTCTCTACCACAACCTCCCTCACACTATCGCGTACGCGCCCTCCGACCCCTTATCCAATATAAGCACGTTTATCGGACACTCTATCTTCGGTATTACCATGGCTGTTGTTTACGTGGATTATTTCTACAAGAAATATATCGGTGTCAACGAAAAGAATACCGATATGAAAAATGGACCGGTTAATGCACCGGACCCCCAGGTTGTCGTATTAGAAGTGGAAAACCGTGGTCCTTCCCTCTGGAAGAGGGCGACAGAGAAGTGTGTGAAAACCATTAAACCTAAGAAAATAAAGCCTTAATCCGGGTCGGCCCGACTCCGGCATCCCCATTGACTGCCGGAGCATGATGGCGCCGCGTCCCGTTCTACCCGCTCACAAGCCAGTCTTCCGCCTCGCTTCTTTCCTTGCAGAAGCGGATATTACCGCCCTTGTTGCACTCGTAGATAAGCTCTTTGAACCGCTCGCTCTTAATCCGGTCCATATCGACCACCAGCGCGGCTTTCATGTAATACGTCGAAAACTTCTGCAGGACGGTCCCCGCGAAGCCGGTTTTCAAATCAAAGAAGTCCGGATTAATGTTCTCATGGTGCAGCATAAGAAGTTGGGTGTCGTTCTGCCCGCATTCCGCCAGCAGGTCGAGCACGTCCCGTTCCTCTTGAACGATAAGACAACCCTGTTTGCCCTCGACATAAGTCCTGCCCTTTGCTTGCCCGATGTTTATTTCCATAGCTGTTTCTAATACCGCGGTTTCTTCTTCTGCTCTTGATGGTAGGCCTCGACGCCGATCTCCTTCATCCGGTCGTTGCTGTGACGCCAGTGGTCGTGCAGCTCCGGGTGGAAGCGGTTGCGCTCGCAGGGGTATTCGCCGCACTGGAAGCAGAAGTCCACGCCTTTCTCCTTGAAGCACGTTTTGGCGGCGCAGAGAGGGAACGGGGCTTCTCCGTAACGGCAGCCGGAGCAGTCCGCCTGCGTGAAGAAGTTCAGGATCTCCCGGAACTGAGGATAGCCTTTAAGCGCCGGGACGAAATCGCCGATCTTCGCCGCGGCCTTCTCGAAGCCCTCCAGCCGCTTAATAAGTTCCGCGGCGAGCTTCTTTATCTCGCCGCCGCCGTACCTGGCGCACCGGGAACAGTCCAGCCCGCAGGGCGCCAGTTCACCGAGGATGACCTGGTAATCTTCCGCCATCGTTTTCCTCCTATCTCAATGTTTTAGGATCATACTTTAAAAAGCTCGTTGTTTCACATTTTTAAAATATTTCTTGGGTGGTCTACCCACTTGTTCGCTCCCTGCTTACCCTATCACGCCTCACTGGGTCTTTGCCCTAACATTCCTTCGTACAGCATAATGGGAGCGGGTGGGGCACCGTTACTTCGAAACAGGGTCATGCCCTAATGGAGGGTATCCGGTTTCCCCCACCCAAGAATAGTTTCAAATTGGACGATGTCTCAAATCGGGGGCTCTTGAGATCCACCTGACATCAAAGAACTAAAAATAACCTTTTCTGTCCTCCTCTTGTCATGTGCCAAGGAGGTTCCCCGGAGGTTCTCCCCCCTGGCGGCACCGTTAGGGTAGCCTTGACAGACGGGGCCCTGCATAGCGGCTTCCAGTAATGCCCTGACGGCTCCATCGCCACTATAATAGCTCCCGCCCCTATACGTTCTTTCGCGCGGCTTATCCTGCCCAGTAGACGTGAAAACCCATTTGTGCTATTCTGAAACGAGA
>JBFMBK010000028.1 GCA_040755295.1 Bacillota bacterium
CCTTCTGGGACAGCACCAGGGTTATCGCCGCGGTCAGCGTCGTCTTGCCGTGGTCTACGTGCCCGATCGTCCCGATGTTTACGTGCGGCTTCGTCCGAACAAATTTCTGCTTTGCCATGAATTCCTTCCTCCTTAAGATTACATCCGATATTTTTGGATAATCTTTTCCGTGATGTTCCGCGGTACTTCGGAATAATGATCAAACTGCATGGTGTAGGTTCCTCTCCCCTGTGTCTGTGAGCGGAGTGAGGTTGCATATCCGAACATCTCCGCAAGCGGCACGTAAGCACGAATAACCCTGCCGCTGCCCCTCACCTCGATATCCTCGATATGCGCTCGCCTGCTGTTAAGATCGCCGATTACGTCGCCCGTATACTCCTCAGACGCAATGACCTCGATCTTCATCATGGGTTCCAGCAGAACCGACGCCGCTCGGGTCAACGCCTCCCTTGAAGCCATCGACCCGGCGATTTTAAACGCCATTTCAGAGGAATCGACTTCATGATAAGAGCCGTCCAACAGTGTAACACCTACGTCAATTACCGGGTAGCCCGCCAGCACCCCGCTTTCCAACGCTTCCCGGACTCCTGCCTCAACAGCCGGAATATACTCCTTGGGAACCGTGCCACCAACAATTTTGTTTAAAAATATAAAGCCTTCCCCCGGTTTTCGAGGTTCTATTTCTATAACAACATGACCGTACTGTCCCCGTCCGCCGCTCTGACGGATAAACTTGCCCGTCGCCTTTGCCCGTATGGTGATCGTCTCACGGTAAGCCACCTGTGGTTTGCCCACGTTGGCTCCCACCTTGAACTCCCGCAGCAACCGGTCTACGATTATCTCAAGATGAAGTTCTCCCATCCCGGAAATCAGCGTTTGTCCGGTTTCCGGGTCAACATGCACACGAAAGGTTGGATCCTCTTCCGCAAGACGGGCCAAAGCCTGCCCCATTTTATCCTGGTCCACTTTCGTCTTGGGCTCTATAGCCACTGAAATCACCGGTTCCGGAAATTCCATGGCTTCAAGTACGATCGGATTCCCTTCGTCGCACAGGGTGTCACCGGTCGTGGTAAATTTAAGACCGACCGCACCGGCTATATCCCCGGCATAAACCTCGGCGATCTCCTCGCGGTGGTTGGCATGCATCTGAAGCAACCTACCGACGCGTTCCCGTTTTCTCTTGGTGGAATTATAAATATAGGAACCCGATTTGACGACACCCGAATAGACCCTGAAAAAGGTTAACTTCCCCACATAAGGATCGGCCATGATTTTAAACGCCAGTGCCGAAAACGGCGCGTCATCACGCGCATGGCGCCGGTCCTCCCGGCCCGTTTCAGGATCTACACCGCTTACCGCAGGAATATCGGTGGGAGCAGGCAGGAAATCAACGATCGCATCAAGCAGGGGTTGAACACCCTTATTACGGTATGAAGAACCGCAAAGCACCGGGATAACCTTTACGGCTAAAGTTGCTTTGCGCAAACCCCGTATAATTTCTTCCACGGTAAGGGTCTGTTCCTCCAGGTACTTCATCATTAAATCCTCGTCGGCCTCGGCCACAGCCTCAATCAACTTTTCACGGTACATGGCGACCGTCTCCCGCATATCGGCAGGAATTGCGGTTTCCTCCCGCACCGTACCCAGATCGTCGAGATAAATGAGGGCCTTTTCCCTTATTAGATCGATCACGCCGTGAAAGGCGTCCTCAACTCCTATGGGAATCTGGACTGCTACCGGGTTCCCACCCAAACGGTCCTTAATCATGTGCAGGCTCCGAAAGAAGTCCGCTCCCGTACGATCCATCTTGTTTATATAGGCGATTCGGGGTACGCCGTACTTATCCGCCTGTCGCCAGACTGTTTCACTTTGTGGCTCCACGCCTCCGACAGAGCAAAAAACGGCTACTGCTCCATCAAGTACGCGTAACGACCGCTCTACCTCGACCGTGAAATCCACGTGGCCTGGCGTGTCGATAATATTAATACGGTAATCGCACCAGTAACAGGTAGTGGCCGCTGAGGTAATGGTTATCCCACGCTCCTGTTCCTGCACCATCCAGTCCATCGTCGCGGCGCCATCATCTACCTCGCCGATCCGGTGAACTTTACCGGTGTAGAACAGAATACGCTCGGTGGTCGTGGTTTTTCCGGCGTCAATGTGTGCCATTATTCCAATGTTTCTCGTTCTTTCGATCGGAAACCGGCGCGCCATACCTCAGCACCCCCTTTACCAGCGGTAGTGTGCAAAAGCCTTGTTTGCTTCGGCCATCCTGTGGGTGTCTTCCTTCTTTTTAAACGTGCTGCCGACACCCTGAGCGGCGTCCATTATTTCCGCCGCTAACTTTTCTTCCATGGTCTTACCCGCGCGCTGCCTGGAAAAATTGGTGAGCCAGCGGATGGCCAAGGTCTGCCTCCTTGCGGGGCGCACCTCAACCGGCACCTGATAGTTGGCGCCGCCTACCCGCCGCGCTCTTACTTCCAGAACCGGCATAACGTTTCTCATCGCCTGGTCGAAAACCTCAACCGGATTTTTGCCAGTCTTTTCTTTAATAATGTCAAAAGCGCCATAACATATTTGCTCGGCAATGCTTCTCTTCCCCTGCTGCATAATCTGGTTGACAAGTTTTGTCAGTAAACGGCTTTGATATACCGGATCCGGCAATACCTCGCGCCGCGGAACTGGTCCTTTACGCGGCACACGCTTCCCCCCTTATTTACTTTATCAGTATTCGGGCACTCCGTCGGTCGCGGCGATAGCCTGCGCACAGCTTTGTCGGCCGTCACCCAGCACTCAGTTAAGCATTTAAAAAGATACCACCTTGTTTAAATGCATATTTATCCGCCTTGCTTAACTTCTTTCTTGACACCAATTTGAGTGCTGGGCACCGTCCCTTCGCGCTCTGCTCGCCTCTTACCGCGTTCCGTTAGCGTAATGTAGGTTGCATAGATTCATTACTTTTTGGGGCGTTTTGCCCCGTACTTCGAACGTCCTTGGACTCGGTTTTGAACCCCTGCAGCGTCCAGGCTGCCCCTGATGATATGATAACGCACACCCGGCAGGTCTTTGACCCGTCCACCACGCACCAGAACCACCGAGTGTTCCTGAAGGTTGTGACCTATCCCCGGAATATACGCGGTGACCTCAATTCCGTTCGTCAGGCGGACACGTGCCACTTTCCTGAGCGCCGAGTTGGGTTTTTTCGGGGTGGTTGTATATACCCGCGTACAAACGCCCCTTTTCTGAGGACAACCACGCAACGCAGGCGACGCCGTTTTCTTCCTCAGTGTTTCCCTGCCCTGGCTGACAAGCTGGCTGATGGTAGGCAAACATTACACCCCTTTCTCCTTCGAAAATAAGCATTCTTTCGTAGGGCGCAACGATAAGCAACGCATTGCTGCGTCAGCCGGGGGAGCCGAATCCTCACGTACGCACCCAGTACGCTCCGGTTCGTCTCCGCCGGTCTTCCTTGCACTGCATCACTTCTCGCCGCGCTCCGTTTATGTTACAACACTGCTTCTAAATTCCAAGCTTACTGGTCTCCCCTTTGTCGTTCTTAAGATGGAGCAACCCCAGGCCACATGGTTAACTTTTATGTGATTTATTTCCAAAAAACCGCCCCCTGCAATATCCCTGCAGAGGGCAGGCGGTTAATCCTCAATTACGGCGGCGGAGGCACAGTTCACGCTAATTGCACAAGCCGTACCCAAATCCCTCATAGAAGAAACCTCTTCCACCGGGATACCTCTGATCTGACAGGCCCGGATGACAGGTTCCGTTATTCGCCGATCAGCATTCTTTGCCACAAAGACAACCTTTGCTTGCCCCCGCTCAACAACCTTCAGGGTTTCTTTCGACCCCACTGCCTTCTTGCGGGCTTGCATAAGACGCTCGCAGGGCACTAAACACCCCCCCCAAGCACCCACATGCTTTTATAAGTTATCATTTATTTCCCTGGAAGTCAATAATTTTATTCCGGTGTAACAGTCATATCCTGCTCTTCCTCGTCACCCCCCCGCCGTCGATGACGATTCCGACGTTTCGGTACCGGGATAACCCCGTCCCCGCCGGGATAAGTTTGCCTATGATAACGTTCTCCT
>JBFMBK010000029.1 GCA_040755295.1 Bacillota bacterium
TGCGCCGTACGCTCAAAGCGCGCCTGTGCTCACGAGGCGGAAGCCCAGGTTGTTGTTCCTGTTGTCCGGCGAGTTGTTGTCGCGATTGGATGAACGCAGGTTGTCCGCATTATTGTTCCAGCTTCCGCCGCGATTCACGCGGTTCGACCCCGTTTTATGACGCTTTCCCCAGAGTGTCCTTCTTAACGAAAGCGTATCACAAGATGTGACATATCCCAGAAGGCTTTCCATGCTTCTACCGTAGCGTGATTCATCGATTAATCCCTTCCTCAGCAAGTACTCGTTTCTTTTTATTTTTCCAAGGGTACGCTTGAGGTTTTCTTTTTTTATTCTGACAAGCGACGGAAATATCCTTCTGCCGAGAAATCCGAGCCCGTTCAACGACGAATTGAGGCAGCAAGCCTTTTCTTTCAACGAAAGCCCAAGCTGTGTTGAAAGATACGCGGCAACGTCCGCCAGTGTTTGTCTCAATCGGTCTTTAGCGTTAGCGAACACGACGAAATCGTCCATGTACCGCAGGTAATACCGCGCATTTATCGTCTCCTTCATCCAATGGTCGAAACCGTCAAGGTAAACGTTTGCGAGAAACTGGCTTGTCAGGTTGCCGATGGGCAGTCCCTTCCCCGCAGGAGCGCCGTTTCGAAGAATCCGTTCAGTCACTTCAAGAATGCTGGCGTCTTTTATCTTTTTCCGTATTCTGTCTATAAGGATAGCTATGTCCACGCTGGGGAAGTATTTCGAAATATCGCACTTCAGATACCAGTGGTTTTTCCTCAAGAAAGCCTGCGCGCGGCTGACGGCGGCATGGGTACCTTTGCCTTTTCGCGTGGCGTACGAATCGAAGATGAAGACCCGCTCAAATACAGGTTCCAGCACATTCACCAGAGCGTGGTGGACCACCCGGTCTCGGAAGGGGGCGACGGAAATGTTCCGCTCTTTTGGTTCGTAAATGGTAAAGTACGAATACGGAGCGGGCACGTACGCACCCGCGGTCAATTCGCGCTCAAGTTCCAGAAGTTCATGTTCCAGGTTGAACATAAAACGCAGCGCCTCGAAACTGCCCGGACTCCCTTTTACCGCTTTCCTCGCGGCCTTGTACAGGTTTTCAAAGGACGCGAACGCAGTATACAGATTTCCTATCCGCCGCATTGCTTTATCCATCCGCCGACCATCCTGCCGGACTCGTCCAACTCTCCCGAGATAAAACGATACTGACGTTCGGAAATATACCGGCGTTCAAACGATAAACGATAAAAAACCCGCAATTTTTCCATATATATATTGATCTTTTTCAATATATATACCCGTTCTTTGGTATATATAGCCTCGATAATATACTCCAGTATATCCAGGGCCATATCATAGAGCCGGCCGGTCAGCGAAAACCGTACGTTTTTCGGAAATTTTTCGCCCGTATCGAGAATCCAGTCCAGGGTTTTATACCATTTTACGAACAGGGGGTAATCTTCATTCATACGGGTTTCTCATAAAAGGCCTTGATTAGTGAAACCACTTCCTCGCCATAATCCCCTAATTTTTTCTTCCCGAATCCATCGATGTTTTTCAGCGCTTCCAAAGTTTTAGGGGCCTGTTTTACCAGGGCCTTCAACTGGCTATTATTGCAGATTACATAGACCGGAAAGCCCTTCTGCTCGGCCTTTTCCTTTCTCCAGGCTCTCAATTGGTCGAAAAGCATCTTTTCCGCTTCACTAAGGCCTTCCATTTCCGGTTCCAGGCCGGCCGGCACCTCGTATTCAATAAATATTGTCCAGTACGTGCCGTTCGTCGTGGAAAAAAAGTGGGCTTGATAGTTCCTGATGATTTTATTAATGACGAAATGAGTGAAATCATCTTCAATAAAGCATTTTCTACCCTCATCGAAGGGTATAGTAACTATTCTGAACAGCATTTATAGCATTACCGCCAGCCGCCGCTGGCCGGCGGCCCTCCAAAAGGTAAAAATTTAAAAACCCTAAAAGGTTATTTGGTCCTCACGAGGCGGAAGCCCAGGAGGTTGACCCTGCTGCCCGGCGAGACGCCGCGAACGGAAGAACGCAGGTCGCCCGCACCACTGTACCAGCCCCCGCCGCGAGCCACGCGGTACGAGTCTGCATAAGGGCCCGCGGGGTCTGTCTGGCTCGAAGCTGTGTAGCTCCCATACCAGTCGTAAGCCCACTCCCACACGTTGCCGCTTAAGTCGTACAACCCCAGCTCGTTGGGCATCTTCTGCCCCACCGGATGCGTTTTTCCTCCCGAATTATTCCAATACCACCCCACACCACCGGCACTATTGCTCCCGGAATAGGCGTAGCCCCGGCTCTCCTGCCCGCCCCGGGCCGCATACTCCCACTCCGCCTCAGTCGGCAGCCGGTACCCGTCCGCCGAAAAGTCACACCGTATGCTCGCTCCGCTGCCGCTGTAACACGCAGTAAGCCCTTCCTGCCGGCTTAAGCGGTTGCAGTACTCGACCGCCTCATTCCAGCTCACATTCTCAACCGGCAGAGTGTCGCCCTTAAAAAAGGACGGATTACTCCCCATCACCGCCCGCCATTGCGCCTGGGTTACTTCATACTTACTCATGTAGAAATCCCGGGTTATCCGCACCGTATGCACCGGCTTCTCGTCCGAGCCACCGTCGTTGGAGCCCATCTGGAAGGTGCCCGCCTCAACCAGTACAAAACCTTCCGGTGCCTTGGGACGTTCCACGTAGCTGAAGGCCACCTGGATGGTCCGGTCTTTCTCAACGGCCACGCTTCGCTCCTCACGCTGTCCGTTCTCGTAGCGCATCTCCAGGCTGTGAATGCCTGCCTCCAGATCGGCAATCCGGGCCGTGCCTCCGGCCGGGACGCGCACCTGCTGAGTCCCGTCCAGGTAGAGCGTACCGGCCGTCCTTACCCCGATCTCTACACTGCCGTAGGCTTTCTCCACGGTAACGGTCGGCCTGCGTTCCGCTTCCACTGTGCTCGTTACTCGCCCGCCTGCTGCGGCAAAGTAAAAGCCGCCCGTAAGGGAGGAGGAAGACCAGGGAACCTGTTCATTGCCGGTGGCCGCAACAACATCAGCCCGCACCCTCTTAAGCATGGCTTCGACTTCTATTCCAGGTGTGTTGATATGCCGCAGCAGGGCTCCGGTAAATACCCCGTTCCTGCCCCGCCCTTCAGCCGCGACCGACCCCGGTGCAGTGGCATAAACCACCAGAGACCCACGCGGCGCTTCCACCACGGCCAGGCCCCGGCTTTCGGTGCGGAAACTCCTTTTGAACGGATTGTCCCGGCAGGCATCAAGAATAACAATGTTGGTACTGTTGCCGGCGCTCTCCATCTTGCTCAAGATTAGACCCGCATCAATCGAGACAAAACGAATTTCATCCTCGGCTTTAATCTCAGCATCCACCGGAATAAGGTAATTCCGACCGCCAACCTGGATCCCATGTCCACCATAGTAAAAGAGGCCTACGCCGCCGCGGACAAGCTCATTCCCAAAATCACGGATCGCATCAAACATCTCCTTATAAGAACAGTTTATTTTCGTTGTAACCGAAAATCCCAAATCACGAAGCGCCCGTGCCATATCCTGGGCATCATTTACCGGATTCGCTAAGGGGGAGGTCTTGTAGTCCGCATTCCCAATGACCAGCGCTGTCCGCAGCTCAGAGCTCTGCGTATAAATAAAAGACACCCCTAAAAAACACATGACCAAAGCCAACACTTTCTTTTTCATGGTTCTCGGCTCCTTATCCTTCTTTTTATTCGACCGCCTTACCCGACTCCAAAACTTCGCATACAAAGAAACTTTTTCATACTTTATTCACCGGCTATTGGTTCTTTAAATTATACTTAAGGAAGAAAAGTAACGCAAATATTTTTTCTCTACCCAATATACCTGCCCAAGCTTCTCGTCCCCGTCGGGGGCTACCCGTCTTTACAGCCCAAGGTTATCAGCCGCGGAATCACACGGAATGATACGGAAGGCTGCAACCATTAATACTTTTTCCGCGTATTTCCGCGGGTTCCGTGGCCA
>JBFMBK010000030.1 GCA_040755295.1 Bacillota bacterium
GGAGCGGCGGCTTCACCGGCGCGGCCGACGTGAACACAGACCTTGTCCGTACATACCGGCACCCCACCCTGTACACCTCCGGCAAGCACAGCGACACCGAGAGCTACGACAACATGCCCCTGGCAAATCGGCACGCTGAGTGCTTCGATTGCCACGACCCGCACCGGTGCGACAACACCACCGCTGTGGCGCCGGCGGTATATGGTTCGCTCAAGGGAGTGTCCGGTATAAGTATAAACTATAATACCGCTTCCTTCGACTCATGGCCTGGAGACGCCACCTTCACCGCCAAGCTCGGTATCGACTACCAGTACGAGCTTTGTTTCAAGTGCCACTCATACTACAGTTACCGCAACAACCCCCCGGACTGGCCCAGCCGATCCGGTACAGGATACAAGGAGACCGACCAGGCGAAAGAGTTCAGTCCCAACAATCCTTCCTACCATGCGGTGGTTGGAGACAGCAAGATGACGCAGACGTTTGAATACCCGGCGGGTTCCGGCACTTACTATCACTATGGGAAATTCACGGGCGCCGACAGAAACGGCAACCCCTGGAGCTGGAACAGCAAGCTTTATTGCACCGACTGTCACGGAGGGTATGGTTCCAGCGTATCAGGACCGCATGGTTCCGGAGAAACAAACGGGCAGAAATCCATTCTACTTGGGCCTTATTACCGATCCGCTACCGACAAGTATTGGGGCACCGGAGGGTCAACCAACAATACCGCGGACAGTCTTTGCTACCGGTGCCACGACAAGGCTTTCTATGACGGGACCGCGGAAGGCGACGGTACCGTAACAGTACGCTCAAAGTTTAGTAACCCGGCGGTGTGCTACAATCTCCACAAGTATGGCGGCGGGCACGAAAAGCTTGCCTGTGCCTCCTGCCATAGTTCCATCCCCCACGGTATCCATCAAAGGGGCCTTCTGGTAACAACGGCGGATGACGTACGCTACAGTGTCGCCGGCCGGATAATAAGCTTCCGCAGCATCCCCGCACCGGGCAACTGGTCAGGGTCCTGCAATAATTGTGATACCATAAGTTTACACTAGCGCCACCAATTGAAATACACATTGAAATGGTCTTATTCCTGCTTCGACGACCATTCCTGTTGTTCTTATCCTGTGTCCTATTGACAGTATCCTTCCATCACCCGGAACTTAACACGAATAAACCTCCATGTTATATAGGGAGAATTGAGCGATACAGCGAGGTGGCCGTAATCCTCAATAAAAGCTGTGCTTTTTTCAAAAACCACTTCACCTCAACCAAGGCCGTCCTGGGGGTTTTGGCCTTTTTATCAATCGCTTCCGCCGTCGGCACCCTGGTCCCTCAGGATTTGCCACCCGCTTTCTATATCGATCAGTACGGCCAAGCCCTCGGCCAACTGGCAGTCAATATAGGTATTACAAACATTTACCACTCCTGGTGGTTTACCGCAGCGGAAGTCTGGCTGGCGATCAGCCTTTCCATCTGTACCTTTTACCGGGCAAAAACCGCATTAAACCTTTCTCCGCGCGACTTCAAGCGGGGTCTCGGCGCCTGGGGACTTACTATTTTACATGTAAGCCTGATTCTCATTCTTACCGCCCTGGTACTTACCCCGCGCGTATCGACAGAGGAAACGGTGAACGCCGTCCCGGGCGAGTCGGTCGCATTAACGGATGAGGGATTCCCTTTCGACCTTCAGATTGAAGATTTCTTAATCGACCGTTACCCCAACGGCACGCCGAAACAGTTCATAACCCGCTGCGCCGTTCTGGAAGACGATAAGGTGGTACAGGACTGCGATATATCCGTAAACCACCCCCTTGCCTACCGCGGCACGAAGGTTTACCAGTTAGACTGCGGCTGGGTTTTAATCGGTCGTCTTGGAGGTCAGCGGTACAAAATCGCTTCGGGGCAGAAGGTTTCCCTTGGCGCGGGGTACGAACTTGGATTGTGGTTTTACCCCGATTATATTTATAACAAGGAAGGCTCCTCCACACGCTCCCAACAACCCTTGAATCCGCGAATGATTTACGTTTTTTACCGACAGGGTCAGCCTTTTGCAAGAGGAATCCTCTCTCCCGGGCAAACCGGCGCTGCCACCTTCGGAGAAATCCAGTTTGAGCGTTATTCGCGTTACACAACCCTCGGGGTTAAAAGAAATCCGCTCCTTGTTTACACCCTGGGCGCTTTTGTCCTTGCCGCCGTCGGCGTGCTTGCGCACCTTATCTGGAACCCGCGAAGGCACCCGGAAGGTCCGGAGTGGATAAAGGAAAAAACACCTGATACGCCATATTAGAAAAGGGGTATTATCTTGCAGTCTCTTGAAAATGACTTTTTCATCGTCGCCTTGATCGGTTATTTCCTTGCCATGGTGATTTTTGTATCATATGCCCGGTCTCAAAGCGCGCGCACGGCTAAACTCGGATTAGCTTTTGCGGGCGGCGGCGCCGTTGCGGAACTGCTTGGACTAACCGTCCGAAGCTTACAGTCGGGCCACTGGCCTTTCGCCAATACCTACGAATTCACGCTGTTGATGGGTCTTGGCATCGCCGCCGCAACGCTTATAGCCGGTACCCGCTTCCATATGCCCGGTATAGGTATCTTCGCCGCACCGTTAATCGTAAGTCTGACGGCCTGCGCCTTTTATATAAGAAAGGCTGCTGAACCCCTGACGCCCGCGCTCCAGAGCTACTGGCTCCAGTTCCACGTAATAACCGCCACCCTGGCTTACGGCGCATTCGGCCTGGCGTTCGCCATGGCTGTGATGTACCTTGTGAAAGACCGGCCCGGGAACCGGGTGCAGGGGCTGCAATGCCTTATTCCGGAGCCCGGCCGTCTCGACCGTTTGATGTACGGAACCATCGTCTTCGGTTTCGCATTTCAAACGCTGGTGCTCATCACCGGGGCGGTGTGGGCGGAGGAGGCCTGGGGCGCCTGGTGGCGGTGGGACCCCAAGGAAACCTGGGCGCTGATAACCTGGCTGGTTTACGCCTTGTACCTCCACGGACGGTCTCGGGGTTCCTGGCGCGGCAGGCGTGCCGCCTGGCTTTCAATACTGGGATTTGCCGCCGTACTATTCACCTTCTTCGGCGTTACTTACCTGTTGTCCGGCCCTCACACTAAATATAAATAAAATTTATTAAAATTAGACTTTATTTAAAGAGTATACGAAAAAGGTTTTATTATAAAAAACAGTCTCACACTATTTATTAATAAACTTTCTTCCCGCTGCAATATTTCTGCTTTTTATTAAATTTGGTCCGATTCTTCATATGCCTTCTACATTGTAAGCAATTAATGTCTAATGCCGTTTCCATAAAACCCAGATAACTGATAACTTGCCCAGGGTTTTTCTTTTTTAGCAGGAAGTCGGACTACGTTGTTGTATTTATTTATAAAGAACGCAGGATGGCATTAATTATTTTTAAGCTGTTTAATTACATGGATGACGGCGGCACCTGGTGCGGTTCCGGGCTCTGGATACCTGTCGAAATAGAGCAGGAACTGCTCGTCCGCAGCACGTCTGAAGAATTGATAAATAAACAATACATACTGGTAACCCGGGTCGAAGGCGCCCACCTTGATCCTCCGCCCGGCGTGGCGCAGGTCAACCTGCCGCTTACGGCCGAAGTTAATG
>JBFMBK010000031.1 GCA_040755295.1 Bacillota bacterium
ACTCTTCGTAGCGGACGCCCACTTCTTCAAAGATTTCGCGGGCGGGTTCCTGAAAAACGATCTGGTTGAACATCATCGCGCCGCCCCACATCCCGCCGCCGATGCTCAAGCGGCGCTCGAAGACCACTGTCTTCAGACCGCTGCGGGCGAGGCGGTAGGCTGCGCTGAGCCCGGAGGGCCCACCGCCGACGATCGCCGCGTCAAGTTCGAGGATTGACAGCAGTTCCCGTGTGTAGCGGGTGATTATCGCGCGGGAGATAACACGTTCATCAAGGGTTGGGTTTTCTTTCAATACGGACATCTCCTTTCCGCCGGGGGGAGCGGAGCCTGGCTGTTTTGACCGCCGGCCCGGCGCCGGGCTTATCATTCTTGCGTCCTTGGTAGTCTTTGATCGCCTTATGTAAGGCGTCGGCACCCAGGTTGGAGCAGTGCATCTTTTGTTTCGGCAGACCCTCAAGGGCGTCCGCAACGTCCTTATTGGTGATTCTCAGGGCCGCCTCCAGGGTTTTGCCCTTGGCCATCTCGCTGATCATGCTTGATACGGCGATGGCCGCCCCGCAGCCGAAGGTCTGGAACTTTACGTCTTCGATCCGTTCGTCTTTAACCTTGATATAAAAAGTCATCACGTCCCCGCACGCCGGGTTGCCGACCTCTCCGACCCCATCCGCGGCTTCGATGACACCAACGTTGCGGGGGTTGGCGAAGTGGTCTAAAACCTTGGCGCTGTACATCCTTCCACCTCCTAGAAGAGTGTTGCAAAAGTAAGCAAAAACAGCCTAAAAATCGCAAAAAACCTTAGAGAATCAGCAGGAATAAGCATGGAAGACGTCGAAACTACTATTTAACACCATAAAAGGGGATGTCTTCCTTGCTGGGACGAAAACAAAATCAAATTAACTTTAGCAACCTTGAAACATGGTGTAACAAGCCCCTTGTTCCCGAAGATTCCTTCTACGGCTTGTTAGCCCGGTTTGGTGATAGACTCGTTGAAGATGATGATTTTGCCGAGCTATATGCCGGGATAGGACGTCCTTCAAACTCGCCGGCCCTTTTGGCGAAGGTATTGCTCTTGATGTATCACGACGATGTATCTGACCGAGAAGCAGAACAACGTGCCCGCTATGACCTTCGGTGGAAACATGCTTTGAACCTGGGTCTTGATGAAACCGGTTTCGATCATACGGCTCTTTGCCGTTTTAGATCCGGACTCTTAATACACGATAAACAGCGCTTAGTCTTTGAAAGGTTCATTGCTTTAGCGCAAGAAGCCAAAATCCTGAAGACCACCGGGGCGACGCATATTATCGACTCAACATACGTTTTGGGCGCCGGCGCCGTTCAAGATACCTACAATCTGATTAAGTCTGCCGTACAGCGGGTACTGCGTGTAACCCGGCGTAACCCGAAACTGAATGCCCGACTCAAAGGAGTCTTGGACCCGGAAATTAACTACGAGAAACCCGGTAAACCAAAGATTAACTGGGACGATCCTCAGGAAAAGAAGCAGTTGCTTACCAAACTGGTGCGTGACGCTCAAAGCGTACAAGAGATCTTGACCGCCGCCGGGGAAGAATTGAGTCAAGCGGAAACTCAAGCGACAGAACTTCTGCGTGCGGTAACCCTGCAGGATGTCAAAGAAAATGAAGACGGAACTTATGAAATCAAAAAGGGCACAGCACACGACCGTATAGTTTCCACCACCGACCCCGAGATGCGTCACGTACACAAAAGCGCACGTACTTTTGAAGGACACAAGGTCCAGGTAGTAGCCGACAAAGATACCGGCATCATCACTAATGTTGCGGTTACCGCAGGCAACGCTCATGATAGCATGGCTTTACCTACGGCCGTAACAGAACAGAGCATTAAACCGGCTGTTGTTATGGGAGACACCGCTTACGGAGCGACGAATGTAAGAAAGGATATGACCGCTGAAAAGATTGAGCTTATTGCCCCGGCTCCGCCTGCTCCTAAGCGGGAGAACAGATTTTCCAAGGAAGACTTCAACGTTGACCTTGAAACAATGACCTGTACTTGCCCGGCAGGTCATACAACAAAGAAGTATCGTTCCAAACAGCGGCTGTTCCTTTTCGATAAAAGGATTTGTAACACTTGCCCTTTGCGGGATCAATGCACCAAACACGGCCAGGGACGTACAGTACGTCTACACGAAGAAGAAGCTATTCTTCAGGAGGCACGGCGGCAACAGAAAACCGATTCTTTTAAACAGGTTTACCGTTTCAGGTCATTGGTGGAACGTGACATTGCCGAAATGGTATTTCATGGAGCACGTCAGGCGCGCTATATTGGGCGGGTAAAGACCCAGTTACAGATGCTCTTTACCGCCGTTGTGGTAAACCTGAAGGCATTGAGACGCTTCTTCTCCCGCAATGACGGCGAGCGCAATGACGATTGCTGCAAAGGGGTAAGTGTCTCCCTTGGACTGATTTAAGCCGGAAAACAGCTAAAAAGGAGCTTGAAACCATGTAAAGGTTGTCAAAGATCAGTATTTCTTAGCTTTATATGACCAAATGTTTCCTTGAATATCTGCGTTAAGAGTGAAATCTGGTCTTTTGCAACACTCTCCTAGGGAATTTAGTTTACTAGGTTTAGAGAGAATTTCACTTGGAACGTATATTTTGCCGAGATCATGAACAAGCCCGGCCAAACGAATACCCTCAATAATTTTCGCTGACAAACCCATCTCCCGCCCTATGGCATAGGCTAGTTTGCTTACGCGCTGTTGGTGACCAAAGGTATACGGATCCTTTATTTCAACCGTCGTCACCAGGGCATGGACGGCTCCTTCCACGGCTTTTCGCAGTTTTTTAAGACTTTTTTCTGATTTAAGTTCCGCTCGTTTGCGCTCCGTGATATCTATAAGAACTCCAACCGAGCCTGCAAGGCACCCGGCTGCGTCTTCGTATGCGGCTTTATGAAGGACAACATCGCGCTTCGAACCATCGGCGAATCGGACTTGATGCTCGAAAACCTGTACCCCGGATTGCCCAGGCAACGCAAGATCCATCTCTTTAAGTTTAACGGCCAAGTTTCTTGG
>JBFMBK010000032.1 GCA_040755295.1 Bacillota bacterium
GCCAGGAATATCCGCTCATTGGACTCGGTAACCCCTATCACGACCAGCATTGGCGTCTTCTCCACGGCGCCGCAAACCCGCATCCTGAAATTCACCCCGTCCAGCATGAGATATTTCACACGGTGCCCGGCCAGGCTCCTCGTCCGCCACGCCTCTATCGCTGCCTCCACCTCCGCGTTTACCCGCGACACTTCGCCCGCCGATACCCGCCTCCCGAGAAGTTGCGAGGAAAACAGCTCTATATTCCGCGTCGACATCCCGGCCAGGAACATTGCCAGGATGTCTTTCCCCAGCGCCTTGTCGTATCTGTCGTATTTCTCTATGAGCCTGGACCGGAATTCGTTCTTCCTGTCCCGCGCGACACGCACCTTTATACCGCCAAGCCCCTTTACCGTATATTCCCGCGCGCCGGTATAGCCGTTCCGGTAATTAAGGGCCTTGCCGTCCTCCGGCCGCTCATATCTGCCGCGGCCCAGAAACAGGCTCAGCTCAAGTTTTATCATCTCGTTTACAGCCGCCTCCGCCCTTTCACGCATATCTATCCTCAGTATGTCGAACATCTTACCCGGATTTTCCATCACCTCTTTGAACAGCCTGGCGGATTCCGGTAGATTTCCGCCTTTTATTTTTATACTATTATTCATGGCGCATACCTCCTTGTATATCTAACTGGAAGTATGCGCCTTTTTTAGCTCTTTTTCAAGACCATTTTGAATTTACACAACTTACCTGAATTCCCCAGTTGACCCCCAAAAATAAGGCACAGTTTCGTATCATCTATTTTAGACTCGCGATCTAATATGGAGGTACGAAACCGTGCATACAAAAAATACCACATTACAGACCCAAAAGCCAATAATTATTTCGTTTACCGACAAACCGATAACCGCCTGGGGCGGCATGTCGTTGCTCGCCGGTTACGGCGTACGGATAGGCTTGGCCGAGCATCTTGACCAGTGCCTCGCATTCAGTCTGACTTCGCCAAACGCGACAGCGCCGGTCGACGTAATTTTGGCTTTCATGGCCGGGGTGTTGACGGGGGCACGGCGGTTCGCGCATATAGAAGCCCTGCGATATGATGAAGTGCTCAGGCAACTACTGGGGATGCGAAGGTTCCCGTCCGATAGCACGATAACGCGGTTCTTCCAGCGCTTTGGGCAGAAGGAGATCCAAGAGATGTTTGAGCCATTGCGCGCCTGGCAGATAAAAGAGCTGACGCCACCCGGCGATTACACGCTGGATCTGGATTCATCCGTATTTGAGCGCTATGGCAAGCAGGAGGGTTCGTTGCTGGGCTACAATCCCAAGAAGCACCGCCGGCCAAGCCACCACCCGCTGCTGGCGACTTTGGACGAAAACCAGGTTGTTATTCACGCTTGGCTTCGGAGCGGAAATACGGCGAGCGTAACAGGGGCCGTGGAATTCATGCGCGAGGCCATTTCGGCCATGCCCGCAGGGACGTCGGTCAGGGTTGTCCGAGGTGATTCCGGTTTTGACAGCGAGAAAGTATTCGTTTATCTTGAAGGCGAGAAGCTGCGTTACGCTGTGTCAGCCAGATTTACCAGGGGCGTGAAAAGCCTGGTCCGTGCCATAAGTGACTGGCGGGATTTGGACGAGAACGTTTCCGTTAGCGAGATAATATTCCAGGCAAAGAGCTGGAGCAGAGGGAGGAGGCTGGTTGTCATCCGGCAGCGAGACCGTGCCAACGATTTTGTGCGCGGCAAGGAACTATTTGATGATAAAGCCTATCTATTCCAGGGGATATTTACAGATATGTCCGGTTCGCCTGAGGAGGTGTGGCGTTTCTATCGGAAACGGGCCGTCCTTGAAACCCGCATAAGGGAATTGAAATGGGATTACGGGTTAGACGGGTTCTGCATGAAGAAGTTTTATGCGACCGAAGCGGCATTCCGTGTGGTGTGTTTTGCCTACAATCTTATGCAGGGATTTCAGCGGGCGATCGGGATACGGACGAAAAGGACACTGGGTGTTATCCGGACGCTGGTATTGGCCTGTGGGGCAGAGCTTGGCAGGGATGGTCGCAAGATGGTGCTTAGGCTGTCAGCCGCAGGCCGTCGCAAGGAGCGGTTCCGGGAGTATTGGGAGAGGATTTCCCATTGGAAAAATCTCAACGGCGTTGCAGTTGAATCCGGGTAAAAAGAGCGAGGGAAAAGGAGGAATTATCGAGCGATAAAACAGGACAAAAACGCAGGCACAAAATTATCCCCGGTTTTCATTGGCAAAAGCACGGGCAACTGCGCTTTTCAGGCTAGTAACCCCACCACCCGCTTGCCCGAAAACGGGCCTTCTGCCCGAAGCGGGTGGTAGCCAAAATGGCGTCCCACTCCTTAAACCGTTTATGGAACGGGACAGTCCCTCTTTACCGCATAAAGAGCGGCCACCTTTAGGTGGTGAGGACGGCATTACACCGCCATTACAGGAGGATATCCTCTCACCCCCGGCGAGAGCCAGGGGCTTTCTTGAATGGGGTAACCGGTAAATAGTAACGAGTAATGAGGGCAAAGGAAGTTTTTATAGGCTGATTACTATTTACTGTTTACTGATTACTCGTCACTCTTTCTTGGGAACTCCGGGCATCACGTATTCTTCCTGCCCGCCGGCCTCGTCCTCGTCCACGTACTCGTAAACGTATTCCTCGTCTTC
>JBFMBK010000033.1 GCA_040755295.1 Bacillota bacterium
TGATGAACCCGGTTTTTTCGGATTTAATATACCGCCGGAATTCTACGAGCGTAAGCTGGTAGATGGATAGCACCCGCTGTCCTCGCTCTTTGATATACTGAGATATTATGAAATACCGCAAACAAGGACATTGCGTGTATTACACCCAATATCACCTGGTACTGGTTGCCAAATACCGTCGCAAGATATTCGTAGCCGGAGTAATGGGATACCTCAAAGAGCTGTTGAAGCGCATAAAGGACTATTATCCCGACATTGCCATTAGCGAGGTCAAAAGCGACGAGGATCATGTGCATTTTCTTGTGTCCATTCCACCAAAGCTGGCTGTCGGCAAGGTGGTCGGGATAATAAAGGCGAATACGGCGCGAGAGTTGAAATCCAAGTTCGTCTTTTTGAAGAAGGTATACTGGGGCGACGACGGTATTTGGTCGGATGGATATTTCGTGTCGACAGTGGGCATAGACGAAGAAATTATCAGGAAATATATAGAGAGACAGGGTCAAGAGGACAGCGGGCAAGCGCAGCTTGAATTCTGCTGACGGGGAATACCACGGGCGTAAGCCCGTGGATGTTTATTTATCCAGCGCCTCTCTCAGTGACTTCAGATGCTTCCATCCTTTTACCTTGCGCCAGCGACTTTCCGCGAACAATAATGCCGCCGCCGCCCAGCGCTGGACGTGATCACCTCCACGCCACCGCGTCACCCTGCCGGTTCTGTAACCGACGGACGAAAAAGCCGACTCTATGCAGTTCGTCGTCCTCAGACTTTTGCGCAAAGCTTCGCTTGCTCCCAGCCGGTGCAGCGTCAACGTATCCTCCAGCCCTTCCTCCAGACTTGCCGCCGCCGACGGATTAATCCGCTCAAGCTCCCGCACGCAAGCCCAAAGCGCCGCTTTGGCCGAACCATACTCAGTCATGGCATATGCCGCGTTCAGCTTACGCCGATATTCCGGCTGAAGACCTTCCGGCAGATGTCCCAGCACGTTGCGCTTCTTGTGCTCCTGACAGCGCTGGGTGGCCGCCATGCCGCCGAATGTCTTCTTTATCGCTTTCCTGAGCGCTTTCGACCCGTCCGTAATGAACAAATACCGCCTCCTCGTATCCAGCCCCCGCCGTATCAGGTCCGCGAGCAGGGCCTCGCACACGGCCGCGTTTTCCGTCGCCCCCTGCCACAAACCGAGGACATGTTTGCGCCCGGTTATGTCTATGCCGAGCGCCGTTATCACCAGAATATCACCGAAGCCCTTCCCGTCTATCAATATCGCGGCCAGGTCCAGCTTGTCCAGCCGCCGCTCCATAAGCTCCCTAAGCTTTTCCTCCGAGGCCGTGATAAACCGCCGGCTGACCGATGACTTGCTTATGCCGTAGCCGCGCATGAAACCCTCTACGCCGCCCTGATAATCGCGCGTGGACACATTTCGTATCATATCGCCGTAAGCGCGCCGCGCCAGTTCGTCCCCGCCCTGAAACGCCTTGTATGACGAAAGCGGAATCTCGCCGCCTTTATTCTTGCGCATCCGCAAACTTTCGATATTCACCTTCCGACCCCCGAGCTGTATCCACCCGCGCTGGCTGCCATGGCGATACCCTCGGCCGTCCTCCAGATGCCGTTGCCGCTCACCCTCCATAATCTGCCGGATGACCGCAAGTCCGGCTTCCGTCATCACTTCTTCCAGGCCGGCGGACGCGTTCCGCATGATACCCTCGACCGCCAGCTTGACGGGAATGCTGCTGATTTTGCCGGAAAATGATTTGCTTCCGGCATTGAACTTTTTGTACAGTTTCATTGGTGGCGCCTCCCTATATAGTATATAGTTCCAACCTTGATTATATCAAGGTAGGAGGCCCACCTCAAATTTCAACTATTTTTAGGACAACCTCCGGTAGCCATACACCAGTTTAATTACATCGCCTCTTCCTTTACGATAACCCTGGCC
>JBFMBK010000034.1 GCA_040755295.1 Bacillota bacterium
GCACCTGGACGCCGAGACCATCGCCCAGATCGAAAAGCGGGTCAACGAGGAATACCTCAAACTGGCCCACCTCTGCGGCGAGACCGACCTCGAGCCCGGCCCCTCGGGAGAATCCCCGGCCGAGGGCATCCTAGAAGACAGTTGCAAATTAGGATGATCCATGATAGGCTTGGCCCATGGGAAAAAAATACACGGGCGAACAGGCCAAAAAGAGAAGAGAGAAGCAGGCGGAACGTCGAAGACACATTCAGGCCCTCCACGACCACCAAGTGTCGGAGGATTTGCCGGAGGTACTGCTTCCGGAAATTTTCTCCGACATCCGGGAAACTTACTGGGCCAGCCTGAAATCCGTTCCGGACCCGAGAAGCCCGGACAACCGGGTTTACCCGTTGCACTTGATTCTTCATCGCATTATTTCCGGTTTTATCGCGGGCAATAAATATATCGGGGTTTTATTCCCCAAAAAGCGAACGAACGTGGAGCCCGGCAAAAAAAAGTTGGGGGCTCAGCCTACCCGGAAAGCTGTTTACAGCCTTTTACGGAGAATCGACTGGCCCGCGGCCAACGAGGTTCTTGCTCCTTTATGGGCTCGTCTCGGGTATACGCCGCATTTGGTTGTCCGGCGCGGGTTGAGAAATCCGAAAGACGTCTTGGATGAATTTCGGGCCAAGCAAAGGCGCGCCGACCTGGCGAGGCGGAAAGAACTTTTGGCGGCGCGAGCGGCCGCGGAGCGCGCGAAAGGGATGAGCGCCGCCAAGGCTAAACGCTCCGCGCCGTCAAAACCGAGGAAAGAAGAGGCGCCCCGAAGGACGGACAATTTCGAGCGCCCACGCGCGGCCCGGCCGACGGGAATCCAACATGATCTGGTTATTGACGGCAAGGTGGTGAAATCGTCGTATAACGCCGGAGCAAAGGAACGGTTCGTCCATGTAACGGAGATTCGGACGGACGAAAAGGACCATAGACGCCGTTTTATCATAGGCGCGCATCCCACGGAACTGGATCGAAACGGAGAATGGGGAGCGGCCCTGCGCATATTGGATGCCTTAACGCCTCTACCGGGCGACAGAGTGGTGGTGATAAGCGGCGACGCGGGATTTTGCGTCGAAGACTTCAGCGCATGGCTGACCGCGAATGGTTTTTTTTTACCTTTTCCGGATAAAGGAAAACGCCGGTAATATTTATTCGAGGGTGTTGGATTGGGCGGACTATTCGATTAAACTATGGCCCGGGGGACATTACCGCCAAGAGGTGCATCTTGAAAGCAAGGAAATTCATAGCCGCTCGTTGTGGCGGTTGCCGGGATTAAGACACGCCGTCTATCCGGGAATCCAGGAGGGTTTCGTAATTCAAAAAACCAACCTGGCCACGGGGGAGAGGGATCGGCAGCATTTTATCACCAATCGCCCTTCCGGCGAGTGGAGCGATCAAAGCGTTCTCGATAGAATACTTCTTCACTGGGATACGGAAACGGGCGTTTTCGGCGTCAAAGACAACACCTTTCATGAAGACAGGGCCCGGTATAGATCGCTCGACGGGGCAATGGCCCATGTCTCCCTGCTCAATTTGGCCTGGAACTGCCTTTCCGCCCCAATTTTCGAAGGTTATTGGCGGGGGGAGCCCATGAGTCATCGAATTCAATTCTGGAAGGACCATCCTGAATTCAATCCATTGGGGGCGACCTAAATGGTAACAGTCTTCTCGGATGCGGCCGAGGGCGAGGATTGAAAAAGGAGCTTGACGGGAGTATAAAAAGAGTATAGATAGGTGATTTGCCGATCCCCGGTAGCTCAGTCGGTAGAGCGGTTGGCTGTTAACCAATTTGTCGGCGGTTCGAGTCCGTCCCGGGGAGCCAGGTAATAACTACGGGTTCTTTA
>JBFMBK010000035.1 GCA_040755295.1 Bacillota bacterium
ATACCGATAATAAACGTGGAAACCAATAAGAGTACGGGCCATACCCACCAGGCGGTGGTGCTGCTTGCGCCCGCTGCGGTTGCGGCGGTAGACATGGCTTCCGGCGCCGCCGAGGCGACGTGGGCCAAGGCCACCGCGCTCGCTGGAATAATTTCGAACATATCCATTTCTCCCTTATCGTGGTAGTATGGACGATCTAAAATACCGATTCTATCTCTCTCTATTCTGTCTTTAACTAATTGGTATGTGATACAAAGTACATAATAGGACGAAAATTAACCAATTGACCTTTTCCACGTTCCACGCCCTTTGTCCAATACCACCTCCTCTTTAACTGGTTTTTAGCGGATACATATTATAATTAATATACCAACGTTCGGAACATTTTACAACAAGAAGTGAAACTGCCACCCTTTACACCTTACCTTAAACAATGACCATTACCGTCTAACGCTGCTCTTTCCCGAGTGATCTCGCAAACCCCGCGCTTATTTACATTGTTCGAATATTCATCAATAAGATATGTTTCGACAATTTCCTATTATTATAAAAAAATGCGCCCTTCCTTTTGTACCATACCCGTTCTTGAAGCTTGGCCTGCTTTATAAGTAAAAAAAGGGCCGGTCCAGCCGGCCCTTTTTTTGCGTAAGCGACTTTTCTTTCGTTGTAACTAATGTCCGCCTTTGACTATTCCCGCAGCCGCCAGCGAAAGAACAATCACCTCGGCTATTACCAGAAGCGCGTAAACATTGTCTTTTTTCCGAATGTACGCCGGCAACAGCACCAGGTAACCGAGAACCGACAGAAGCGCCAGCAGGGCGATGCCGACATAGTTCAAATAATCGCTCTTGCCGAGGTAACTCACCCAACCCCAGCCGTTGGGCCCTCCCGTTGCGACCAGGAACTCGTGGGCCTTTCCCTTCCAGAGCAGCGGAATCTGTTCCGGCGGAATCAGCGGTTTGACCATTCCGCTCACGTACAACAGAAAGGTTATCACTAAAAGAACTATGCCGGTAATCATTCCTACGTTGAGGATGTTGGCATACACTATTTGCTCCGGCGCGGCTTCGGCTGTCTGCTTTTCTAATTGTGGCTCTGCCATGTTATTCACCCTCCTAGCTTCTCAATAGCTTGATGCCGTCGTATAAAGGCTTGGTGCCGGCGACGAACAGCATGACGATAACGATCCACCGCACGGCTTTCGGTTTGGTTACCGCAATAATACGGACACCCACGAGGGAACCGAGCATGATGCCGATGACCGAAGGCACCACAATCAGGGGCAGACAGGCGCCGGAATTAAGATAAACCCAAGCGGCCGAGGTGTCGGTGATGGACAGCAGGAACTTGCTGGTCGCCACCGAGATCTTAAGCGGCGCGCCCATCAGGAGGTTCAACACCGGAACGTTCGCCCAGCCGGCGCCGAGACCGAACATCCCGG
>JBFMBK010000036.1 GCA_040755295.1 Bacillota bacterium
TGCATAGACCCCCTGGCCTATTCTTCCCTTCGCCGTCTCTTCTTGACCGGCGCTTGGGGAAGAAGTTTTCGTGACGGTCGCGGCGTTCTTCTGTTCATCGACGTTCTCCTCCTTCGCCGTTTTTTCTAAGGCGGCGAGGGAAGGAGATGAAAATTGCTTGTCACTTTCACCGTTCTGATTTCCGGTTACAGACCGGTTACAGAAAATTTGCGCACCGGTCTGTCGATTATCACCTCTCTTCTCCTTCGCTGATTCTTCTAAGACAGTAAGGGGAGAGGATGAAACTCTCTCATTACTACCGATAACTTTTTCATCGATTACAGACCGGTTACAGAGATTTTGCGTACCGGTCTGGTGTTCGTTATCTTTTTCCTCCTTCGCCGCTTCTTCAGAAACGGCAAGGCAAGGAGAGAAAGCTTGCTTTACGTTTGCGGCGTTCTCTTGCTCATCGACTTTCTCCTCCTTCGCTGCTCTTTCAGAGGCGGCAAGGAGGGGGGATGAGACGGGGCTTTCCGTCTTGGCGGCCTCTCCCTGCGCAGGGTTTTCTCCCTTTGACTCTTCTGTACTAAAAGAAGAAGAAAAAACCACCTTGTGACCATTGCCCATGGGTCGAGCGGTTTGGATCAGATGCGTCAGGTTTTGCCTGGCGTGGGTGGGATCTGCGCAAACGAAAGCGTTGGCGTCCAGGCCCGGCGGGAAGAGCAGCCGCAGGCACTCGATACCTTCGGGGATCAGGCGAGCGGCCAGTTGCTCGGCAGCCGTATCGCCGGCCGGGTCCGGGTCGTAGGCATTGTAGACCCGCCGGACGCCGTGGCCCAGGAAGGCCCGGAACATCTCGTCGGTAAAGCCGCCGGTGCCATAAGAGGATGTTACGTTGCGAAAATCGTGCACCCAGAATGACTGGGCGTCGATAATCGCCTCGCACAAGATGACCTCCGGGCTGATCAGGCACCGGGGGTTGAAAAAGCCCTTATGCGGGCCGGGTAAGTACAGATGTAACGGTGTCCCGGCTCTCAGGTTGGTACCGATCTTGCGCCCGTAGATACCGGTAACGATCCCATTATTATCCATAATGGGAAAGACCACTGAACCGGTAAAGTGCTCATGGCCGCTGGCCCGGTAGATCCCCAGCCGGGTCAGCCGTTCACGCATCTTTACACCGTCTTTACTGTCCTTGGACGGGATGCGCAGGCCCAGGCTTCGGTCGGCAAACCCGATCTTGAAGTGATCCACCAGTTCGCCGTGGCGCAACCCGCGTTTTTCCAGGTAGGCCAAGGCGGCCGGGGTATTCTTTAAAATTTGGTGATAATACTGGATGACCTGCCCCAGTAATTTCTGATCATCCGCGTCCATTTCAACCGGTGAGGTCAGCCGGCGCATCCTGGATCTGTTGACCGGCCCGCCGGCGGCCGG
>JBFMBK010000037.1 GCA_040755295.1 Bacillota bacterium
CACACCGGCGAAACCAGGAAAGTGAAACGCAGCTTCCCAAGGGGGGTGTAAAGGATGGTTATAGAGAACAGCGTGCTGAATTCCTTGCACAATGCGAGCAAAATTGATACCGCGTTGAGCAAGACCGTAGCGCGGCTGTCCTACTCGCTTCAAGCTAAAAACACGGGCGGCGGAACAGGGCAGACGGCTTCCGGAATCACACACAGCCAGATTCGCGGCCTGGAGCGGACGAACCGCGGTATACAGAACGGTGTGTCCTTAATCCAGACGGCAAACGGAGCGCTCGGCGAGATGAATTCCGTCCTGCAGCGTATACGGGAACTGGTCGTCGAGGCGGATGGTGCAGATAGTTCTGAAACGGAAGAGATCAAGAATGAAGTGGCGGCTTTACGGGCGGAATACGACGGTGTTGTCAACAACACGAAGTTTGACAACCTGAAGCTTCTTGAAGGTTCCTACACGGCAGAGATCCGGTTGGACGCCGATACCGGCGAAGCCGTAACCATTAATATCAGTTCTATGCAGCAATCGGTGACCGGCCTGAATAACCTCGACGATACCGGCTTCGAAATCGGCACCTCCGGGGCTATCGAGGTGGTCGATGATGCCATCGCGGCTGTTTCATCCCAGCAGTCGTATCTGTCCGGCGTGCAAAACCGCCTGGAGGAGTTCTATTCCAACCGTGCCTCAACCGTTGAAAATACGGCCGTCTTGAAAACAGGCGTTTCTGGTTTCGACATCGCGCAGGGGATATTAAATTCCAACCAGCAGGTAATGTCGGAAATGCTTGCCGCTCAGTCGAATATGGAGCCGCAAGCGGTAATGAAACTTCTTAGCTGAAGCGTGCCGCGAGGGAAAGTCCGCTTTTTTTTATAGTAACGTTTATTTGTACGGCAATACATATTTTGGCGCTTTTATGCATAACTTACGCCGTAGCCTGGTCTTGCGGGGGTGGAAGGTTGGAACTCATTTTTCATGCCGGCAAAATCGCCGGCAGGGAGCTTGTCGCGGCTTTGCGTCATGAGGTAAGGATGCTCCGGCGCGAGCGTTTTCGCTGCCGGTTGGTGGTGATCGGAAACGGGATTTTACGGGTAAGGGTGGCTGTCGGCAGCGACAATGAAAGGCGTTATGTCCGCCTCCGGCTCGGCCGGGTGGTGGGAACCTTTCTAACCGCTTACGCGCTTGACATCCGGGCTGAGGACTTCTTTTCCCGCAAGGGACTCTGGGATGCAAGGGTTCAGGACGTTATTAAAAGGTATCTCCGGGAGGCGCGCGATCTTCTAACCCCGTTGCGGTCGGAAATCATAGTACGGCTGAACGAGTACCTGTCCACCGAAGACTGGGTCGATCTCAAGGGTTTTTTACGGTTTCGTCTGAAAAATCTCGACGCTTTTATA
>JBFMBK010000038.1 GCA_040755295.1 Bacillota bacterium
GGACTTCGGCGGCGGTGTGTGCCAGGCGTCCACCGCACTGCACCGGGCCGTGGTAAACGCGGGCCTGAGGGTTTTGGAGCGGCACAACCACGGCGTTAAGGCGCCGTATGCTCCGGACCGCGATGACGCCGCGGTGTTCTACGGGACCTGGGACTATCGTTTTCAGAACACGCTTTCCTTTCCGGTTACGGTGAAGGCGAGGGACGAGGACGGAAAACTGATCGTAGAGCTGGTTATGGAAGACAAGGTGGATGGCGGCGAGCGGGAATCCGTCTTCCTTCGGGGAAAAACCCTGTGTTTCCTCAATGGTTGGAAGACAACCCTGGAGGCGGCCCCTTTCGTCCGCGAAGGCCGGATGTTCGTCCCGGTTGACGGGTTGAGGGGGGCTTTAGGGGTTCCCCCGGAAAGCATCCTTGAAAAAACCGTCATGGGTGAACCGCCGCTGGTGCTGCGCGGTACAGCCTTTGTTCCCGTCCGCTGGGCGGAAGACTTCGGCTTCGAGGTGCGGTGGGATTTAGAGCGAGAAGCCGTGGTTGTCTACAGGGAAACGAGAACGCCGGTACCGGAAGCGGTTGATGTTTTAACCGTCTCTTTGGCAAAGAACCTTCATACACCGTAAAAGAACCGCAAGACGGTTGACGAAAGCCTGACTGCCGGGAACAACCTGTCTGCGGTTTTTTTGTTTAATAGAAGGGGAGTTTGAATATGATTTATTTCCACTAATTGACGCAGGAAGTAAAAGGACTCAGGGCGAAATAGCATATATTGTTAAATGGACCTTTTTTAGGCTCAAAACGGGTACGTTAAAGGCATAACGGCAGCGGCGCGAGTATAAATTTAAGGGACGATTGCGTGAGGAGCTAAGTTGGTTAAGACTGATCGGTTAACGGCAGAAGAAAAAAGGGCGAAGCGAATGCAGGCCCTCCGGCCGGCGCTTTTACTGGCCGGGCTGGTTGTGCTTCTTTCTGCCGTTGCGTCGGGCGGCTGGGTCGTGTACACGGCGATCCGGGACCTGCCGCCCTGGCAGATGGATAACCTGCAGCTCGGCGCGCCCAGCACCCTTTACGCCGCCGACGGGAAGACGGCTTTTGCCGTTTTAGGCAAGGCAAATTATATTCCGGTTCCTCAGAAGGAGATTACTCCTGCGGTAAAGCAAGCCTTAATCGCCGTGGAGGATATCCGCTTCTCGCAGCATCCCGGGGTTGATCCGCGAGGGATTCTCCGGGCCATATGGATCGACATTATCCGGGGGAAGGCCGTCCAGGGCGGCAGCACCATAACCCAGCAGTTGGCGAGAAATGCGTTTCTGATCTCTTCGAAAACCTTAAAGCGTAAGATACAGGAAATGTTTCTGGCGATACAGCTCGAACGCCACTACACCAAGGACGAAATCCTCA
>JBFMBK010000039.1 GCA_040755295.1 Bacillota bacterium
CGCTTGCCCGGCTGGACTATGCCGAGGTTCTTAGCTGGCCTGAATTAAAGCCCATGGAAGAAATACGGGCGGGCAAGGTACTAATGGCGGTAGCCGCGTTTTTCGGGCGGGCGCGGTTGATTGACAATTTTTTAGTGGAGGTGGAGTAAATGCTCCTTATGATGTTAAGGGGGAAAATCCACCGGGCTACAGTCACAGAGACCAACGTGGACTATGTCGGCAGTATAACCGTCGATGAGACGCTGATGGAGGCGGCGGATATCTTTCCGGGGGAAAGGGTGCAGGTCGTAAACATCAACAACGGCCAGCGATTCGAAACTTACACCATCGTTGGTCCGCGGGATTCAGGGTTGATCTGCCTCAACGGCGCCGCCGCCCACCTGGCGCAACCGGGGGATAAGGTCATCATCATCGCTTACGCCGTCATTCCCTATGCGGAGGCCCGCAGCTTCCGGCCCCGGATAGTTGTTGTAGACGATAACAATAAAGTGGTTGAGGTTAAGCGGGAGGAAACCCACGGCGCAATTGGGTAGGTTAGAAAGTCCGACGTCCGACGTCAAAGGATAAAAGGCAGGAGTTGAGTCCTAAGAGAGTGTTGCAAAACAAATAAATTCGGTAGAAAAACCACCTAACGGCTTTCGGCGGGTGTAAATAAGTAAGTGCCCCGGAGGCCGCGAAAAACAAGCATGGCGCGGAAGGCGAAGACATCCGGCAAATTAAGAGGTGGGATGTGAGAAGTCGGAAGTTAGAATCAGAGGGTGGAATTCGCCTGGCGAATTCCTTCGGTCTTCCCACCTCTAACCTCCCGCCTCGCACTTCCCAATTGCCAGGCGCCGTTTTGCAACGGCCTCCTAAGAGGAGGAAAAATGTTTAACATCGTCCTGGTGGGTCTGGTGAGTTTCCTTACCGACGTAAGCTCGGAAATGGTCTACCCCCTGATACCGCTTTTCCTCACACTTCAGCTCGGCGCCGGACCTGCCGTGGTCGGTGTGATCGAGGGGTTGGCCGAAAGCACCGCGAGCCTCTTAAAGGTTTTTTCCGGTGTCTTATCCGACCGTCTCGGGCGGCGCAAACCTCTGGCCATAGCCGGCTACGCAACCTCCGCTCTAAGCAAGGTCCTTTTGTACCTGGCCGCGTCCTGGGGCTGGGTTTTGGGCGGCAGACTGGTCGACCGTTTCGGCAAGGGCGTGCGCACCGCGCCCCGGGACGCTCTGATCGCCGACTCGAGCGACCCCCGCAACTACGGTCTTTCGTTCGGCCTGCACCGGGCGATGGACACCTTCGGTGCTG
>JBFMBK010000040.1 GCA_040755295.1 Bacillota bacterium
ACAAGCTGATGGACATCAAATACTCATACAACAACCTGGGGCTGCTGACGCAGGCCCGGGAACAGGGGCGGGCGGTCAGTTACCGGTATGACGCCGCCAACCGCCTGACCGCTACGGTGAACGAAGTCACCGGCGTGACTACGGATTACCGCTACAACCCCGGCGGCATGCTGACCAGCCTGGCAAACAAAAAAGGCGAAGATGTCCTTTCCAGTTACGAATACTCCTACGACCGGCGCGGCAACCAGACCAAAAAGGTCGATAAAAACGGTACCAGCCGTTATTACTACGACGCTCTGTCCCGCCTGAAGACCGCCGTACTGCCGGACAACCTGACCCAGAGCTACACCTACGACAACTTAGGTAACCTGACTGAACTAAGCGAGAACCATGACGGACGCGTTAAGGAGACCTCATACAAATACAACCGGAACAGCGAACTCCTCCTGCAGGAAGAGAAGGACGGCGACGAGACCACCCGCTCCCTGTTCGGTTACGACAACAACGGCAACCAGATCGAAAAGAGCAAACTAATCTACCGCGACGGCTCGCTCGTTGTATCCGAAAACTCAAGCTACAGATTTGACGACTGGAACCAACTACGCGAAGCGGTGACACCTGACGGGAGGCGCGCCCGGTACGAATATAACGGCAACGGGCTGCGCACAAGCAAAGACGTGGACGGGGAAATAACCAACTTCACCTATGACGGAGGCGACCTTATCCTTGAAACCGACGGCGGCGGCAAGCTAAAGGCGAAAAACTTCTACGGCCTCGACCTCATTTCCAGACAGACGTTCATGAGTACTGGCTTTGCTCCCTCAACGTCGAACGTAGAACGTAGAACGTCGAACGAGATTTCCGCTGACGACATATACTATTACCTCTTCAACGGCCACGGCGACGTAACCCAACTGCTTGACGAACGGGGCGAAATCGTTAAAGATTATGAGTATGACCCCTTCGGCAAAGAACTGACTAATGAGCTACAGCTCGTTCCCGGAAAGCCCTTCGCTACGCTGTGGCGCGCCGAAGTGGAGCACCTTGACAACCCCTTCCGCTACGCCGGGGAATACCTTGACCAGGAAACAGGCTATTATTACCTCAAAGCCCGCTACTACGACCCGCAGATCCAAAGATTTGTTTCTGCGGATAGTTTGGCAAAGAACCCGACGTGGAAGGAACATGCCTACGCTTATTGTGGGTATAATCCGATAAATTACATAGATCCAACGGGTCATGTTGTAGCGAATCTAAGAACTCTGGCCAATTCTGTTCCCGGATCA
>JBFMBK010000041.1 GCA_040755295.1 Bacillota bacterium
GCTATTTTTCGTATAGAAAAGTACTTCTCTAATTCTTCCTCCACCTTGTCCGCCCTGGCAGCGGCAATCCCCCCGGCGATGAAGGTTCCCCCGGGACGGAGGCGCAGGGCGGCCTCAGGCGCTAAATGAATGATAACACCGGTGATGATGTTGGCTACGATCACGTCCGCCGGTTCCGTCAAGCCCTTGAGCAAATCTCCTTCCGTGACACGAACTACGTTTTCCAGGCCGTTATGTCTCACGTTTTCCCTTGCGACACGGATCGCTATTTCGTCGTTGTCTACAGCTACCACTTTCGCGCCCCCGAGGCGTGCTGCTGCAACCGCCAGTATGCCCGATCCCGTGCCCACGTCGTAAACCACCGAGCCGGGTTTTACCGCCCCTTCCATAAGTTCAAGGCACAACCTGGTGGTGGGATGCGTGCCGCACCCGAAGGCAAGGCCGGGATCGATGGTTATCACCAAATCCCCGGGCAGCGGGGTGTATTCCTCCCATGGCGGTCTGACTACAAGTGTTTTCCCGACCCTGAAGGTCTTGTAGTGCTCGCGCCAGGCCCTGAGCCAGTCGGTTTCCGGAAGTTCAAGGACGCCGACCGGCCCGATCGCATACGGCAAAAGGGCGGTTCTGAGTTTTTCCAACTTCTTGGAAGCTTCGAATGGAAGGTAACCTTTCAGTGTAACCGCCTGAAATAATACAGGGCGGCCATCCCCGTTGACATATCCGGATTCCAAGGCCACCCCGCGACCGGTTAATTCGTATATGACCAGAGTGACTGCGTCGGCATCTTCGGATTTTACAGTCACCCTTATTTCAAGCCATTTCACGGCGATACTCCCTCAATATTGTACAGCGTCGTTTACACGAAAGCGTCGCGAACCTTCTCAAAAAACCCCTTATCTTTTTCCGTTCTCGGCGACTCTTCGACGGAAAGCTTCGCCAGTTCGCGCAGGAGTTCCTTCTGCTTTTCGTTCAGCCGGGTGGGCGTTACGACCTTCACCTTGATAAGTTGATCGCCCCGCCCGTATCCGCCTGTGCCGGGCACACCTTTCCCCCTGAGACGCAAAACCGTTCCCGATTGTGTTCCTTCCGCGACTTTTATATGCGTCGTGCCGTCCAACGTCGGAACCTCTATCTCCGCCCCGAGTGCCGCCTGCGTAAAAGAAACCGGCACTTCGCATATCACGTTCTGCCCGTCCCGTTGGAAAACCGGATCACGCCTCACCTTGAGGTAAACATAAAGGTCTCCGGCAGGCCCGC
>JBFMBK010000042.1 GCA_040755295.1 Bacillota bacterium
TGGAATGGTTGAAAGCGGATGCGGACCGCGATACCGTCGCGCAGCCTCTCCGCACCGAGGGCGTGACGGACGATAAATTCAAGGATATGGAAGACGTGATCCGCTCCACCGAGTCCCGCTCGGTGTTTACTTTTTTAAAAAATGTTCACCAAATTACCACGAATGTCTGGAGTGTCTATAACGCCCTCACGGACGAAGACTGGTTTTACGTTCGCCAAAAAGGAACTTTGGCGGCAAGTAACATGATTGAAGAAGATGCGAAGAATCCGGATCCCAATCACAGGATGCGCGGAGTGTTCACAGACTATTACCGGCTCAACACTTATGTCATAGACTTTCTTAGAGAGAAAGAGCTGTTTCTCCACCAATCCAGCCCCCAAACCACGACTGGCGGAGAAAAGGAGGTTTCCAGCGGCGTGAAATGGGATCTGGGCGGTAAGTTGAGCGGGAGTGTCTTGTGTCTTCCCGAAAAGAAAGATAAACCTAAAGAAGCTGTTGATAACGTGAAATGCGAACTTAAGTTGGGCGCGGAGTTGACCTTTGGTTTGACTTTAAATAAGACCTTCACCTACGACATCCCCGACGTCGCGATCCGTAGTATCGCCGGCTCAAGCTTGAACAATGCGGGATGGGAGTACGAGATTCGCCGGCCGCATTTCCGGAGTGGGTTTGGTTGTGTCGGTTTCGAGGGACTGGGGCCATTGACACCTATGAGCCGGGCTACGTTTCAGCCACTCGCGCAGTGGATGTGGCGAGTGGCGGATAGCGAGGCTCGGAAAATAATGCCCTCCGGATTTCTGGTCGACGTCGAAGTCTCTACCCGCATGGTGATGATGGAGATAGGAATCCCTGCCTGCCCTGTTAATATTAAGGATGATTTCGTGCGCCGGTCTCAACGAGATAGGGCTGTAATACCTTACCCATACCGTCCTGAAAAATAAGCCTTCGTCCCGGTCCTGGGCGTGCTAATCAATAACAACGACGCCGCGGCCAATCCTCGACACCTATCGCGGGGGCTGTTATTAAACAAAGCACATTTATTTATCGCGGGAAAGCCCCCGGCTTAGCCGGGGGACTCGCAAAGTTTGACAAACCCTGGAGTGGGGCTTTGTCGAAATTGGGTTGGTCGTCATTCCGGCATGGATTGCCGGACCAATCCGCCGGGAGCGGATTGGCACCGGCCCGCCGGGTGTCCGGCAGGACAGCCGGGCATGACCAATC
>JBFMBK010000043.1 GCA_040755295.1 Bacillota bacterium
TACCATGCCATATCGCCTTCATCGGGCTCAATAAAGTTCCATGTTGCACTTACATACGGATCAATCTCCTGATAACTAGCTTGCAACATTTCCGGCGCTGCAGCACAGCTTGCCCGCCACATTCCTGGAGCTGCGTTTACACTGGCTTGCATGTTTTTCATAAAATCCTTTATAAATGCTTCTCCGCTGGGATCGATTCTGTTAACCGGATCGTTCTCGCAATACCCATACGCGTCCAGCGATTGCGGATTAACGATGCTGCCCACGACCGGGTCCTTGCTGAGGAACCGCCTTAGTTCCGGGTTGTAGTACCTGGCACGCATGTAGATGAGGCCGTTGGCGTCGGTCATTACACCGTCGTGGCCGTTGAACATAAACGGCGTCGAGGTTGACCCGGTGCGGTGAACCAGATCGCCGTAAGCGCTGTATTGGAAGGTGTCGGTAACGTTACCGTTTTGGTCGGTGAGTGCCACGGTGCTGCCGCGGAGGTCGTAATGGTAGGTTTTATAGGCGCCGTTTTCTTCCTGACCGATCAGGCCCAAACCGTATACGTAATAGGTCTGGTTGCCCGAGGCGTCCGTCTTTATCAATACTCGGCTCAAGGCCGCGTTGGGGTCGATCACGAAACTGGTCTGGGAGCCGCCTTCGGTGACGGCTATCCGGTTGCCTTCGGCGTCGTAGGTGTAGCTTGTGCCGCCGGCGATGGTTAGTCTGCCGCGGGCGTCGAAGGTGAAATCGGCCATCGTTCCGTTCAAAGGACCGTGTTCCATGTTTCCGTCTTCATCGTACCGAATCTCCTGGCCGTTGTACGTCGCGGTCCTGTTGTCGGGGCCGGTGGTTACGACCGGTTCGGACAACGAGAAGGTTTGCTGGGGAATATCCGGTATTTCCTTGTAAACCTCGCGGTTTACGGTGTAGGTGTAGTCGTACTTGCAGATGACGTTGCCGTTTCTGTCCTTGTCTTCGAGTTTTAGGAGTTGGTAGGCGTCGTCGTAATAGACGGTCTGCACCGAGCCGTCGGGTCTGGTGGTCTTGTAGAGCAGACCGTTGGGGTAATATTCGTAGGCGGTCACTCTGTTGTTCCAGTCGGTGACCGTTTTCAGGCGGTTGTCTTTGTAATATTGGTATGTTACTTGCTTGTTGTCGGGATAGGT
>JBFMBK010000044.1 GCA_040755295.1 Bacillota bacterium
GCAGAGCTTTGACAACCTGGATCAAATACTGGCGGAGCAAAATTACCGGCTCGCCTTCTGGAAAGTGGCGAACCACGAGATCAATTACCGCCGCTTCTTCGACGTGAGCGGTCTGGTATCAATCCGTATCGAGAATGAGGATGTTTTTAAAGCCACCCACACGCAAGTCGCAAAGACAGTCCAGGCGGGACAGGTCACGGGGCTGCGCATTGACCATATCGACGGTCTCCGCGACCCGGTAGGTTACCTTAAAAGGCTTCAAAACCGTCTCTGTTCAAACCCTCGTTCCGGCTTTTATGTGGTGGTCGAAAAGATCCTTAACGCGGATGAAGAGTTGCCCCCGGAATGGCCGGTTTACGGCACCACCGGCTATGACTTTCAAAACGTGGTGAACGGGGTTTTTGTAGACCGTCGCGGCGCCGATAAACTCGATGAAATCTACGCACGTTTGAGTCGTTACGAAACGGAGTTTTCCGACGTTGTTTACATCCAGAAGCGGCGGGTTATGTTTCAGCTTTTTGCCGGCGAGGTGCATACCCTCGCGCGGCAACTCGGGAAGCTTGCGGAATCGGACCGGTACGGCCGCGATCTTACAGTGGCTGATATCGAGGAAGCCCTCGTTGAAGTCACGGCATGCCTGCCGATTTACCGGACTTACATCCGCGACTTCGAAGTCTCACCGCGAGACAGCGCGTATATTGCCGGCGCTATTCAGGAAGCCGTGAGGCGGCATCCCGCCGGTAACCAGGCTTGCGAATTCCTGCGCCGCGTGCTGCTGTTAGATTTTCCGCAGTACCTTTCCGTGAAGCAGCAAAAGGAATGGCTGCGTTTCGTAATGCGCTGGCAGCAGTTCACCGGCCCGATTATGGCCAAGGGCTTTGAAGATACCGCTCTGTACGTTTATAACCGGTTAATATCACTGAATACGGTAGGAGGCGACCCTCAAACCGTAGGGCTTTCCGTGCCGGAGTTTCACCGTTTTAACCGGGCAAGGTATGACCGGTGGCCTCACTCCTTGAACGCGACGTCCACCCACGACGCCAAACGAAGCGAAGACGTCCAGACACGGATTAACGTTCTATCGGAGATTTCCGGTTTGTGGGAGAGTTTTTTAAACCGGTGGCGTTCCTGG
>JBFMBK010000045.1 GCA_040755295.1 Bacillota bacterium
GCATTACGGCGTTAGCCCGCCCGCGCCGGTCCTCACGTATGTCCGTATACGCTCCGGTCCGTCGCAAACGGTCTGCCTTGTACTGCGCTACTTCTCCCGGCGTTCCGTCTTTGTTATGCGACAGCTTCTAAGTAACAAGCTTACGGGTCGGCATTTTCATTGTGGTGCCGCCGCAGGTGTTATGTGGGACTCCCTGGGAAAAACAGACAACCCCGGTCACTCACGTAAACCGGGGTTATCGCTGCATAAAAGCAACTATCGTTCGAACCCCCCTTCCCGCGAAGGACGCCGAAAAATTCCACCGAGGCAGGTCTCCTGGCTTCCGTTCACCGCCACCACCAGCCTTCCCGAGCATTGAAAGCCCAGTGGCGCTGTTTTCTGGCAGTGGCTCACGGTTACAGTGGCGGGGCCGCGCAGGACTTAAACCTGCTTCCCTATTCTCCCCGCACTCAACTTGCCACCCATTTAACGCCTGCCACTACCCCTTCCTTCCGGGAGGAAAGATTTCCGGTTAGACGCTACATAGGTACCGAGTTGAGTGCGGGGCACCCCGGTGGTTCAAGGTTTTCAGTTGATACTATTATAAGTTCTTTATTGCTACCACTCAACTATAATATAAGAATTTTTCGTTGCGCACGCCTGCTTACCCTTGTGGTTTCAATGTTCCAATAACCGCTTGGGTCGACATGGTTTACCGGGTTATAGCCAGTAAGCGTAGGCATGCTGTGCCCAACCGAGGTAACTGTCCGCGGAAAAAATCTCTTGATCCGAGGAATGAAGGATCGTTTCCACGCTGGTCCGAAGACGCTTTGCGACATCCAATATCGTGTCTCCGGGCAGTGTGTACCGGAAAGAGTTCCGGCGCGATCCCCGGTTTATTAATCCGTTGAGTTGTTATACTAAAATAAGGCAAAACATATTTATGCTGAGGATAAACTCTGCCAGAAGTGAGGGAGCCGCGATGAGGTTTAGAATGGCGGTAATCATAACGGGGGTTATTGCGGTGCTTGCCGGAGGGTGCCTTTTCGGGGAGAAGTCGTTGCCGATCTGCCGGTCCGGCCGGGACATCGAAAAGCATAAGAACTCGATTGTGCGTCTGGTGGGGACCTACAGGCATGTTAATGAGGG